>JAKAEF010000003.1 GCA_021820025.1 bacterium
ATTTTATTTAATCTATGAATTTCATCAATAAATAAAATATCTCCCTTTTCTAAATTGGTTAAAATAGCTGCTAAATCTCCTGCCCTTTCTATTGCAGGACCAGATGTTACCCGAATATTACTTCCCATTTCCTTTGCAATTAAATGAGAGAGTGTTGTTTTCCCTAAGCCTGGTGGACCATACAACAAAACATGTTCTACTGCTTCTTTTCGCTTTTTGGCAGCTGTTATTGCAATTTGCAGAGATTCTTTTACTTGTGTCTGACCATGAAATTCATTCCAGCTTGCAGCACGAAGACTGGTAAATAAAATTTCTTCTTCCGGATTACTTTCTAATGTAGTTTTGACAATTGATTCATCCATACTACTTTCCTAAATATTTAAGTGCAAGTTTTATTTTTGTAGAGGTATCTGTTGTTTTTTCACTAACTGCTTTTACTGCTTCATCTATTTCTTTTTGCGAAAAACCAAATCCTTTTAATGCTTGTGTTACTTCTGTTTCTGCAATCGCATTTACGTTATTTAAATCAAGTTCTGCTAAGCTTCCTAATTTTCCTTTTAATTCAATGATTAATTTTTGTGCATTTTTTGTTCCAAGTCGTGGAACACCGGTAAAAAATTTAACATCTGCTTTTTGAATTGCAGATAATATTTGCTCTCGTGTTCCAACAGTAAAAATTCCTATTGCTGTTTTGGGTCCAACGCCCGATACACCTAAAAATGCTTCAAATAGTTGTAAATCTTCATAACTTTCAAATCCATATAATTCCAAAATATCTTCTCTAACATGCGTATAGGTAAAAACTTTTAGAGAATCACCAACATGATATTTCTGCAGAATTAGTTGTGGAACATGTACTCTATAGCCAACATCATGCACATTAATAACAATTGTTGCTGCATGGAAAAGTTCTATGACTCCTTGAAGACTTCCTATCATAAAGTATTATTGATCGTAGCAGAAAAATTTGCAAATGCCAAATAACAATTACCAAACAAAAGGAATAAACATTTTTGTACGACTTTTATACTTTTTATATGCATCTCCAAAATAATTTATTAATAATTTTTCTTCTCTTTTTGCTTGGATATAAAATGGGAATATCATAACAAGAAAAGAAAGGAATAATAAACTTTGAGCAACAAGTTCTGCACCAATTAAGACAAAAAATAATCCAATATAAATTGGGTGTCTAATATATTTATATATTCCCGTTGTTGTAAGTGTTTGTTTTTGCTTTATTTGATATTCAAATCCATGTATCCAATTTGCTCCTAGTGCATTTCTTGCAGAAATTGAAACGCTAAACCCTGTAATTAATAGAACAAATCCTATCATCTGTGCAAGGAAAGCATATGAATTTGAGATTGAAAAGACATTCCACCCAGCAATTTGAATACCAATAATAACTAAGGAAGCCCAATTGCTTGTAGCTCTAAGAAAAAAAATAAAAAAATTTGTTTTTTTTGTTTTTGGTTTTTCCTGTTGGGCTTTTTTGGAAAGAAGGAACCAATATCCAAAAAGAGTACAAAATATAACCAGAGAAAGTCCTCTTATAACAAAATTGAACATATTCTATGCAAACTTTTTTGAAAACGCATGGGTTAATGCAATTGCTAAAGCATCTGCTGTGTCATCCGGTTTTGGAATTTTTTCTAAATGTAAAATTGTTTTAACCATATGCCCTACTTGATTTTTCTCCGCCCTGCCATATCCAGTCAAGGACATTTTTACCTGTGGTGGTGTGTAAATGCCAACTGGCAGACTATGCTGAGCTGCGGCAAGTAATATGACTCCCCTTGCCTGCCCTACCACAAATGCAGTTTTGACGTTTTTGTTAAAAAATAGCTCTTCTATAGATACTGTCTGCGGTTTGTATTCTTTTATTAAATTTGTTATTTCATCATGAAGGGCAAAAAGTCGGCCTCCTACTTCTGAATTAGGCTCTGTTTCTATACATCCAAAGCCAATTGCCTTTATCTTAGAACCTTGTGTTTCTATAACTCCCCACCCTGTTCTGCCAATACCAGGATCTATGCCTAGAATACGCATGAGACTATGCTAGCAGAATCGCGTTTGCAAAGAAAGCAGGCTTTAGGGTATAATACCCTCATGCAATCAGTAGTTTTAAAGGTAGAAAAACGAGACGTTTTAGGCAAAAAGGTTAAAAAGCTTCGAAAAAGTGGTGTTTTGCCAGCAAACGTATACGGAAAAGATGTAGAATCAGTTGCCGTACAGCTTCCAACAAAAGAATTTGAAGCTACTTTTAAACAAACAGGAGAAACAGGTCTTATTGAACTCCATATTGGATCAGATAAGAAGCCAGTCCTTATTCACAACGTACAATATGACTATGTTACCCACGAACCAGTTCATGCTGATTTTTACCAAGTAAATCTTAAAGAGAAAATTAAAACTATGGTGCCTGTCGTCTTAGTTGGTGAACCAAAAGCAGTATCTGAAAAACTTGGTTTGCTAATGCACTTAATGAACGAAGTTGAAGTTGAAGCTTTACCAACTGATCTTCCAGAAAAAATTGAAGTCGATGTAACTAATATGGCAGCTGTTGATGACCAAATTACCGTTTCTGACCTTAAAAAACCAGCAGGCGTTGAAATTTTAACAGATGGCGGCGAATTAATCGCAAAGATTGGTGAATTAGTATCTAAAGAAGCAGAAGCCCAAGCAGCAGCCGAACAAGCAGCTCAGGCAGAAGCAAAAGCTGAAGGTGCAGAAGGCGAAACAGCAGAAGCAGCTGCAGCAACTGAAGAAGCAAAGGCACCAGCAGAAGCTCCAAAAGAAGAAGCTAAAAAATAAGATCCGTTTTCCTCTAGAAAATATTCCTTTTTATTCGTGGACTACTCTTTTATTTATGGGTAATAATAAATCCCTTTAGCTTTAATGCGGGAAGATAATTTGGATCTAAAATAAGTGCCTTTTCTACGTATATATTTGCTTGTTTCATATTTCCCAGCCTATACTCTTCTATTGCCATTTCTAGATAAATGTCTCGATCTCCTGGATATTTATTAGATAAATCTTGTAAATATTGTATATGATTTTCAACCGATTCTCTTTGCTTGTTAATTGCCTCCGCTTGCTCTACATATTTTCCAAGTCCTATACCTATTAAAAGGATACCAAGTAACGCTAACACATTAACCACATGTAGCCAAAAGCGTCTTTCGGAGATAATTCGGTAAATATTCGGTAATTGTCGTTTTTTGGCTTGCTTTATTGCCGCAACTTCCTTTTCTATCTTAATTTCTTTTTTAGCTTCTTTTTTTGACTGTTTTTTTGTTGATTTTGTTTGTTTTGATTGTTTTTTTATGTTCTTAAACTTTACCATAGTAGTATCATACCAGTTTTTACTTTGAACTAGTTACTTTGGCCAAGAAGAAATGATAAGTGCCGTTTTTTCCGCTTCTTTTGGATATAACCGTTGATAAATCTCCTCTGTTACAAATGGCATAAATGGATGCAGAAGCTTAAGACAATCTCTAAAAACTTGATCATACAATATTGTTAAGGATTGTTTTTTATTTGAACTGACTTTTACATATTCAAGAAATTTGTCAGCTACTGTATGCCAAATAAATTCATATAACAACTCTGCAGCTAAATTAAACTGATAGGCATCTATAAATTTCGTTATATCTTTTATCAGGCCTTGAGTTTTAGTCACCATTTCTAAGTCTTCACCTTCTGCAGCTGGATGTTTCATTTCTTCTGTTAATGATAGTCCACTTTCTTTTACTTGCATTTCAATAAACCTTGCCATATTCCACAATTTATTTGTGAATTTTCTTGAGGCATCAAGTTTGCCATAGCTCATTGCCTGATCATTGCCAAGTCCAGTTCCGTAAACAAGTGCAAATCTAACGGCATCTGCTCCATATTGGGTAACTAACTCTAATGGATTCACAACATTACCCTTTGATTTACTCATTTTTTTACCATAGGGATCATTCACCAATCCGTGTAAAACAACATCTTTAAATGGAACTGTATTTTTAATTTTTTCTAAATCTGTTTCATGCTTCCCATTTGCAATATACAAACCAAGCATTAACATTCTGGATACCCATGCCCGTAAAATGTCATATCCAGTTTCCATAACAGAAGTAGGATAAAACTTTTCAAAATCTCCTTTTTGTGCAGTTTTTAATGTTACATATGGCCACTGACCTGATGAAAACCACGTATCAAATGTGTCTGTTTCTGGAAGATATGTTTTTCCTTTTTCTTTTTGCTCTTCAAAAACTATTTTTGCTGTAATTGGTGCAATAACCTTTTGCAACCCAGTAACAATTTCTTCTACTGAGAATCCTTTGTCTATCATTTCTTTAAGAGTTCCTTTTTGTAATTCTCTTTTACTATCAATAAAAGAAACAGAAAAATCCTCAGAATTTACAACTTCATACCAAACGGGAATTTGAATCCCCCATACATTTTGTCGAGAAATATTCCAATCCCGAAGTCCTGCATACCATTGTTTTAAAATATGGACAAAGTTTTCAGGATAGATTTTTGTAAATCCATTGTCTACGGCTTTAATTGCATTTTCAATTAATGGTCCGACCTTTACGTACCATTGTTCAAGTGGTAACGGCTCTAAAACTGTTTTACACTTATAGCAAACTCCAATTCTCGAAACATACTTTTCATCAACTTTCTCAATAAGACCTTTTTTGTTCATCTCCTCAACAACTGCAACTCGAGCTTGTTTTACATATAATCCTTCAAATTTTCCTGCATAATGATTTAATTTCCCATCAAAACCAATTACTTGCTTCATCGGTAAATTATGTCTTTTTCCTGTTTCATAATCTGCAAAATCATGAGCCGGTGTAATTTTGACAACTCCTGTTCCAAATGTTGGATCAACAGATTCATCTGCAATAACTTTAATTTTTGATTTTCCTAAAACATCTTCAATTTCTAATTCTTTCCCAATATATTGCTGGTAGCGTTTATCATCTGGATGAACCGCAACAGCAGTATCTCCAAACTTTGTTTCAGGTCTTGTGGTAGCCAAAGTTAATGGACCATATTTTATATAGTAAAGTGGGTTTACTTTTTCTTCATGCACCACTTCTAAGTCAGAGAAGCTCGTTCCATCTCTTGTGCAATAGTTAACAAGTCGGTAATCACGATACACCAGCTTATCATCATACATTTTTCTAAAGGTTTGTTTTACAATTTCTACAATATCTGGATCTAACGTGAATTTTTCGCGTGTCCAATCTAAAGAAAAACCAAGACGACGAAGCTGGTTTTCTATTCCTCCCCTATTCTCTCCCACATACTTCCAAATCATGTCATACAGTTCTTGTCTATTAAAATCAAATCGGGATTTTCCTTCTTGCTGTAATTTTTTTTCAAAAACAAATTGAGTTTCTGTGCCAGCATGATCAGTTCCAGGCAACCACAATGCTGCCTCCCCTTTCATTCGGTGATACCTGATTAAAATATCTTCAATGACAAACATGGCATGACCAAAGTGCAAATCTCCATTTGCATTGGGAGGAGGCAAAATAATACAGTAAGGCTTGCCATCAGGATGCACTTCAGGTTTAAAATACCCTTTTTCTTCCCACTCTTTATAAATTTTTTCTTCAACTAATGAATGTTCGTAGATTTTGTCCATGGTTGGATTTTACCATATTCACAGATTAGCTGTCATTGGGGCCATTTTTACATTTATGCAGCAACGAGTTTATATCCACGGGTTCTAACAGTAATAATTTCATAAGGGCTTTTCTGTTTTTTTAATTTTCCTCTTACTCGTGCAACAAGTCGGTCAATTGACCAATCTGAAACTCCATACTCTTTATATTCTGGCCATACAATTTCTATAATTTTTTCTCTTTCACAGATATCTCCTGTGTGTTCTTTGAGCAGTGAAAAAAGCATATGCTCTTTTTTACTCATATCTACATCTGAGGAATCCTTTGTTGTTCCTTTTTTTTGCACATATAATGCAAATATTGGATTAAATAACCGAATCCCTTCTTTATCTTCAATCACCATTCCTGTTTCCCATAAATATGTTCCTAGCTGTCTTTCTTCATCTGTTAATTCTTCTTTTTGAACAATTTTTGGGAGAATTTCCTGCTCATCTTGTGTTAAACTTTCCCATAATTCTTCTCCTAAAAGCATAATCCGTTCATCATTCTCTATATGCTTTATAAAAGCAGCTTTTGTAATTTTTTCTTCTCGTTGTTCCATTTTTTGCAAAATAACAAGATATGTTTGTAAATACTGTAAATGTCCTCCTGAATAAGTGACCATGGAGTCCATTATTTCATCAGAAAGAGAAATATCATAATAAGAAGCATATGCTCGAAGAATTACTTTTATATCTTCATCCTTAACCGGCTTTATATATATAGTATCAAAGAAAATAGCAAACGATTTTTTATCAAAAGCAGAAGGAGCTAATTGAGAAAGAGTTCTAAAATTAGTAAATACATAGACCAACTTGTCATCTGTTGCATCTCGTAAGCTTTGCAAGTTATGAAAAAATTCTAATGAAACTGATTCTTTAATACGATCAAAACGAGAGAAAAATATTGTGGGATACACATTATGCTTAACAAGATACTGCAATGATTCCCTTACACCATCGTATGTTAAAAAAATATCTCCCGATTGAATACAACGCAGGAAAATTGCTGATAATTTATCTTTAATCCCTTTTTCCAGGTCGCTTGCATCAACTGCATCAACAATTCTTTTTAATGTTAACCTCCAAAAAGAGAAAAGTTCTCGCTCTATAAGATCATTTAAATCAACAAAAATAAACAGTCCCTGTTCTCCATTGGAAAGATATTTATCCTGAAGGCTTTTGTGTGAGAAGAAAAAACGAAGGAGGTTGTTAATACCTACCCGCTTCATGCCAATAAGCTCAATGGAATGACGAAAACGTAGTTTTTCGCCTATGACGTCTATTTCTTCTTCCCGAAAACTCGATGCATATTGAGATTCAATAGCATTGTTTACTGTCATATGTGCCCTATTATACCTATTTTCTATTCATGAAGCAAAATATAGCCTATAGATAGCCTCGACTGTCAGGATATTGTCAGATTTGAGGCATTTAGGTGTCAAGTTAAAAAGCCTGTATTTAATATAATAGTCTCCTATGCCAGGACCAGCGGAGTTACCAAAACCTTTTTTGCCTCAACCAGCAGATGGAAGAGCAAGAGATACCCATGAAGTAGCAGAAAGATCAAGGACAAGTGCTGCTAGACGTGGGTCTGAAAGCCAATTAGAAGTGGCAGATGGAGTGAGAGCAGATAATTTAGGTCATGCTTTTACTGATTTAACGCCTAGACTTGACCATTTAGCCTTAACCGGACTTTATAATACCAATGTCGGAAGAGAACCTCTTCCTATTGGACAAATGCCTGATATTGCTGCTGCTACACGCGAAGCTTTTTATAGTCCAGATAGACCAGGGTCAGCCATTGTATTATTAGTTGCCCATCAAGAACCAGAGACAGGAGCGCAAAATGTTGAATATGCAGTAAGCCAAGTTGGTTCTCCTAACGTAGTTAGCCTTGTTACTGGCCGTGATCAAACAACCGTGGATCAAATGAGAGCAACTTCTCAGAGAGAACATTCCACTTTGGTTGAACAATCTGCGGTACTTGACGCAATAGATTGGGCACAACTTAGACAAATTGCAGGAATTCATGATTATGAAGAGGGAGAACCCATCCCAACGACTCCGATTTATGGATCAAAAGGACTTACTGCACTTGCAGGAGTAATAACTCTTGAAGCAATGAGGAGAATGGGACAAACCCAGCCAAACCCTATTGTTGAGCTCCATGATACAGATATTACCAACGCTCCTGAATATGGCGGAATTCCCATGGTCTTAGCTCCTTTTATCCATGATCAAAATTTGTTAATTAGTATGATGGCAAAAAATGGTTTAGGAAGAAATAATGAACCTATGTTTACTGCCTTTTCTTATCTGATGATTTCCCCAAATCCTAAAGTTAGACGTATGGCAATCGCTCTTTCCAGAATGGTTTGGCCATTAACAGGAGAAAGAGCTATGCGGCTTGATACTCTTGTTGACATGCCCTTTGCGTCGGGTATGGGTCTTGAGACAGCAATAGACTTAGTTGTTGCAGGAAGAGAAGCAGAAAACAAAGGGGATGTCACTCTTATTGGACAAACCTTAAATCCAGCTTCAAAGACAGAAAATAGACCAAGTCTTCCTGGGAGAGAATTTAAAATGATTGAGACACTGGGAGTTTATGCAATTTTAGTTGGAGAGGTTATCGCAAAAACAGGAAAATATCTCCATCAATGGGGACCCAAAGAAATTTCTCTATTTAATGCTCAGTTAGAAGAAAGACAACTTATTGTGAGTGTCCCTGCAGACGAATTGTCAGCAAACAGAATTGAACATATTATCCCAGATCGTATGGTTCCCTCTGTACGTCAAATGATTGATATGGGTATAATAGACATGGGAAAAGTTGAAGCAGCTATAAGATCATCCCAGCAACAATAAATAATCCATGGCGACAATCACAAAAAAAAACATTACTGGAGATATTTTTTTGTTATTTAACAATAATGTTAAACGCAAAGCTCAAGGTGCTTTAAAATACGATTACCTTGTCCCGAATGGTGTTTACGAAGAGCAATGGGATTGGGATGCGTATTTTATGGGTATGGCTTTTGCCAGTCATAATGCAAAAGATGCCGTTTGGCTTAAAAACTGGACGCTTAATTTTATTATCAACTCTCGTGAAGATGGATATACCCCAGGTTGTATTACTCCAAAAGGAAGAGACGAACGATTAAACCAAATGAAACCTTTTTTGGCTCAAGGAGCTAATAACGCCAGTATTTTTCTCAATGATTATTCCTGGATACTCCCTCATTATGATCAATTAAAAATAGTTGTGTTGTATAGAGAGAAAAACTTATGGAATAAAGATTTGGACTTGGGAGTTTGGTACGATTCTATGGAGTCTGGAGCAGATAATAATGTCGCAGCGCTTAATTATCCAAAAGCAACTGTTGTCGCAACTGACTTAAATAGTTATATCTATTGTGAGTATTTAGCAATGGCAACAATTGCGAAAAAACTAAAAAAAACAAAAGATGCAGCATTTTTTGAAAAAAGAGCTAAAACAATAAAGAAAAATATTAATAAATTCTTATGGGACGAGAAGGATTCTATTTATTTTAATGTTGATGGAAGAGATAAATCTTTTATAAAAAGAGTCAGTTTTAATTGTTTTCATCCTTTATGGGCCAATATAGCTCCAACAGAAAGAGCTGTAGCATTTATTGAAAAGTATGTTTTTAACCCTGAAGAATTATGGTCTCCTTATGGTATTAGAACATTAAGTAAAAAAGACCCTGAGTATAACAATATTAATATGATTAAACCGCACTCCAATTGGCAGGGTCCAATTTGGCCAATTGCAACCTATTTTTATACGGTCTCCCTACTAAACTATGGGTTTGAAAAACGGGCCTTGGAAATTACTGAAAAAATTACTACACTATGTTTAAACGATATTGACAAAACTGGCGGAATGCATGAAAATTACAACGCGGAAACGGGGGAGCCTTTAGCTGCCCCTAATTTTGTTAGTTGGAACTTACTTATTCCAAGTATGAAAAATAGTGTTTTAAAACAAATTACAAAAAATTTCAAAGACGAACTGACTTTTTCGAGTCAGGGCAAAAAGACAAGTCTTCCATTTATTCAAAATCCTCTCCCCAAAACATCTGTTGTTGCAGATGGAGAAACCTTTCAAGTACTTGTTTTTGGAGGAACTAATGCTCGCTCTGCTCTTGTAAAGAAACAGGGAAATAATTTACAAATTATTAAAATTCTAGAACAACAATGCCCTATGTTTAGTACAAAAAATGTTTTTTTATCATTTTTAGCTAATAATCTTGACCCTGAGATAACAACTTTAGCAATAAATTTTGCTTTTCCTGTAAAACCTGTTTATCATAATGGAAAACTTGAAGGAGAGTTAATTACCGGAACAAAAGAACACGCTTTTGAAGGAATGGTTGGAGAAAATGTTTGTGTAGAGATTGAAGCATATATAAAAAATAAGACAGGGAAATCAATTGAAGTAAGCTTAGCAAATGATTCTATTTGTCTATTACTTTCTGGACTTACGCAAGACAAGTCAGAACATATTGGGGCATGTATTGTGGGAACCGGAACAAACGTTGCTTTCTTTTTGTCTCCAACAACAGCAGTAAACGTGGAATCAGGATACTTTAATAAATTTCCTCAAACAGAACCTGGGAAAAAGGTTGATGAACATTCTTTAGAAAAAGGAACAAAGCTTTTTGAAAAAGAAACGTCTGGACAATACCTCTATCAATACTTTAATTATGCTGCAAGTAATATTCCAGGAGCATCTATTAAAGAGACACGCGATCTGGACATGATTGCAGCAAACAAACAACATAAATTATCAGGACTTGCTCTGGATGTTATTACTCACTCCGCTTCTCTGGTTGCTTGCCAACTTGCAGGAATTGTTGAGTTTTCAAAAAAAGATATGAAATTTGTTGTACAAGGAAGTTTATTCCTTAAAGGATATAAGTATTCAGAAATTTTGCAAAAAACACTTACAACACTTATCCCTGAGTATAAAGTTTCCTTTATCCATATAGAAGATGCAGATATTTTAGGTGCAGGAAAGTTAGTAGCATAGTTGTCAGGGAAAAGTTCCTTATTAGTCAAGCGACTATGGAAAATCCTTTATATGATTTTGACATCCTATGAATAATAATCCGTGGATAAGATCTCAAGAACAACTTAAAGCAATTGCAAAAAAAATAAATCTTAAGCCGCTCCTTTTAGCCCGTCTTTTAGAGCCAGATAGAATTATTACTATGTCTTTACCAATTAAGCTTGATAACGGATTTGTTGAAACGTTTACTGGATATAGAGTGCAACACAATAATATTTTAGGGCCATACAAAGGAGGCATACGATTTCATCCAAATGTTTCTATGGATGAAGTAAAAGCGCTCTCTTTTTGGATGACAATTAAATGTGCTGTTGTGGATGTTCCATTTGGTGGAGGAAAAGGTGGAATTACCGTTAATCCAAAAGAACTTTCAGAAACCGAATTAAAAAAATTAACGCAGGTATTTGCTCAGCGTTTGTCTCCTATTATTGGACCAACTCTTGATGTTCCAGCACCAGATGTAAATACCAATCCAACCATTATGAGTTGGATTGTTGATGAGTATAGCAAAATTGTTGGTAAAAATAGCCCTGCAGTAATTACCGGGAAACCAGTTGATAAAGGCGGCTCTTTAGGAAGAACAGAAGCAACTGGATTTGGCGGTGGATATGTGTTACTTCATGCATTAAAAAAACTAAAATTAGATAAAAAGAAAGAAATAACAGTCGCTGTACAAGGATTTGGAAACGTAGGATATCATGTTGCGCTTTTCTTAGCTGAGCATGGATTTAAAGTTGTTGCTGTTTCTGATTCAAAGGAGGCGATTTATGTAGAAAAGGGCCTGAACCCTGAAAAAACGTATGCATGCAAAAAAAATAATGCTATGTTAAGTAATTGCTTCTGTGTTGGAAATGCATGTGATAGAACATATGGAAAAACGATTTCTAATCAAGAGTTGTTAGAACTTCCAGTTGATATTCTTATTCCAGCAGCACTAGAAAATGTTATTACCGTTGAAAATGCAAACAAAGTGAAAGCAAAGATTATTGTAGAATTGGCCAATGGACCATTAACCCATGAAGCAGATGAAATTTTAGATACAAAAGGCATTATTGTTATTCCAGATATTCTGGCTAATGCTGGAGGGGTTTGTGTTTCGTATTATGAATGGTATCAGAATATGAAAAAACAACATTGGACAAAAGAAAAAGTTTTTACAAAATTACAAAAACAAATGGAAAGAGTGACCGATGAAGTATTTACAACCCAAAAGAAATATGGTACAAATTTGAGAGATGCCGCTTACATACTCGCTATTAATCGTCTTCAGAAAGGGATAAAATAAACGTATGTTTACATCTTCTGCAGAATTGCAGTCATCATTGTTAAATATTATTGCAATTTCCGATACAGAAACTACTATTATTGATGAAAACCAATTACGCTCGTCTCTTATAGATAAGCTTATCTATACCGCTGTTTTTGCTGATGATGAAGCACTTAAAAAAGAAGCAAGAAGTCTTATTCGAAAAATTGCGAGAGCAACAGGTGCTATTTCTTCTTCTATAAAGAACATTTATTTCGCAATCGGTGAAGGGAAAATTCCTACAACCTTTACTACCCCTGCAATTAATGTCCGATTTTTAACTTATGATACTGCACAAATCATTTTTTCATTAATGATGAAGAATAATATGGGAACAGTTGTCTTTGAAATTGCCCGATCAGAAATTGACTATACCAATCAAAGACCAGATGAATATGCTGTATCTATTTTGGCAGCTGCAATAAAAGTTGGATATAAAGGCCCTATCTATATGCAGGGCGATCATTTCCAATTTAGTGCAAGAAGATTTAAAGAAGATCCAACAACCGAAACAAATAAAATTAAGGCTCTTATTAACGAAGCAATTGGAGCAGATTTTTTAAATATAGATATTGATGCTTCAACTCTTGTTGATTTGGAAAAACCTACACAAGATGAGCAACAACAAACAAATTATAAAGTTACCTCAGAGTTAACAGAATATATCCGTTCTTTAGAACCTAAAGGAACAACAATTTCTGTTGGTGCTGAAATTGGTCATATTGGAGGGAAAAACAGTACTCCGGAAGAATTGTCTGCATTCATGGATGGCTATAATAAAATTGTTCCAGGGAATATGATCGGTATTAGCAAGATAAGCGTACAAACTGGCAGCAGTCATGGAGGCATTCCTCTTCCCGATGGTACTGTCGCAAAAGTAAATATTGATTTTTCTGTTATAGAAAAAACGGGCATGGTTGCAAGAGACATTTATCACCTTGGGGGAGTTGTACAGCATGGAGCATCAACACTGCCAAATGAATTGTTTGATCATTTCCCAAAAGCAAAAACTTTGGAGATTCATTTAGCAACTGGATTTCAAAATATTGTTTACGACACTATGCCACAAACATTAAAAGATCAAATGTATGCTTGGGTTGAAGCAAATTGTCAATCAGAATGGGATGAAAAATTAACCAAAGAACAAAATATTTATAAAACACGTAAAAAAGCTATTGGTCCATTTAAAAAACAAGCTTGGATGCTAACAGAAGAAGAAAAAAAACCAATTAAAGAGCAATTAGAAAAACAGTTGGAATTTTTATTTGAAAAATTAAATACCTTCAACACCAAAGCAGTTGTTGAACAATATGTATAAATACGTACCTACTTTTACTGATTATATTATTCAAGAACAAAGAAACGCCAATCATGCAACAGGAAGCTTTACCAACCTCATGGCTCAAATCGAAAACTCTGCAAAAATTATTGCCTCACATGTAAAAGCATCTGGACTTGTAGATATTTTAGGGAAAACTGGAGAAACAAATACCTTTGGAGAAGAAGTACAAAAACTTGATGAATTTACGAATAAACTTCTTGTCGACACACTTATCTCATCAGGTGAAGTATATGCAGTTATTTCTGAAGAAATGGAACAGCCTGTGTATGCCCCAAAAGAACATGCTGGGAATTATATTGTTTATTTTGATCCTTTAGATGGATCTTCAAATATAGATACGAACAGTCCAATTGGAACAATTTTTTCTATTTATAAAAAAGAGGGAGATACGTTATTGCAACCAGGCAAAAACCAAATAGCTGCTGGATATATAATTTATGGATCAAGTGTCATGTTTGTCTACACATTTGGACATGGAGTAAATGGATTTACGCTTGATCCAGCAGTTGGAAGCTTCTTACTCTCTCACCCAAATATGCAAATGCCAAAAAAAGGTAAAATTTATTCTATTAATGAAGCATATTACAATAGACTCGATAAAGGTATCCAAGAATATATAACTGCTATAAAAGATCAAGACGGCATGAGAGCACGCTTTGTAGGGTCATTAGTTGCCGATATGCATCGTACATTTATTAAAGGCGGTGTATTCCTCTACCCAGCAGATAAAAAGCAGCCTGAGGGCAAATTACGCCTTATGTTGGAAGTAAATCCCTTCGCTTTTCTCGCAGAGCAAGCAGGAGGCAAGGCAATTAGCAATTTAGCCTCTCCTCTTGATATAATACCTACGTCTATTCACCAAAGAGCTTCAATTGTAATGGGAAGCTCAGAAAATGTAGACGAATATCTATCATATATAAAATAATATGGGTAAAGTTACCTACATTGATGAAGCAAATATAGAGAACAAACGGGTATTACTTCGCGTAGATTATAATGTCTCTTTAAATGAAGATAAAAGTGAAATAGCAGATGATGCTCGCATCTCTCAATCTCTCCCAACAATTGAATATCTTTTAAAGAATCACAACAAAATTATTCTTGTTTCACATTTAGACAGACCAAAAACACGAGATCCAAAACTTTCATTAAAAATTGTCTGCGAGAGGCTTAAAAAATACCTCCCTCATATGAAGATTAAGCTTATTGATGATTTTTTAACTGAAGATAAAAAAACGTTTGAGAACCAAAAGCCAGATGAAATTTTTGTATTAGAAAATATTCGTTTTTATTTAGAAGAAAAAAATGATGATCCTGATTTTGCCAAAAAATTGGCGGCTCTAGCAGATGTGTATGTAAATGACGCGTTTGCAGTCTCTCACAGGCCTGCAGCTTCCGTTGTTGGAGTCCCTGCGTTAATCCCCTGTTTTGGAGGACTTCTGTTAAAAAGCGAGATAGAAATGATTGGAAAAGCAATTGATGATCCCAAAAAGCCATTGGTTGCTATTATTGGAGGATCAAAAATTTCTACAAAAATTGCATTAATTCATAAGTTAGTGGAGATTGCAGATTATGTTCTTCTTGGAGGAGGATTAGCAAATGTATTCTTTAGAGCACAAAGACATCCTATTGGGAAAAGTATTTGTGAATATGAAATGGTTCAAGAAGCAAGAAAATTATTATATTTTGCCGCACAAAAAAATACGGCAATTATTTTACCCACGGATGTTGTTATTGGAGATCCAAACAATAAAGAAAAAGGAGGCATTGATGTCAGGGTCGGAGATAAAATTCCAGCAGACATGATGATTTTAGATATTGGACCAGAAACACAAGCACGATTTGGAGCGGTTATTGCAAAAGCAGGAACAATTATCTGGAATGGACCTGTTGGTCTTTTTGAAAATCCAAATTACAAACAAGGAACAGATTTTATTTACTATGCAATTGCACATAATACTGATGCAGTTTCTATTGTTGGAGGAGGAGATACACTGGCTGCAATAAGTAAAAAAGAATATTTAGATAAAATTACTCATATCTCAACAGGCGGAGGAGCAATGCTTGAATTTATTGAAAACGGTACTCTTCCGGGGATTGAAGCACTTAAGCGCTAAATTTTTTCTTCTTTGCTATACTTACTCCATGACAAGACAAAAAGCATATGAGCTTTTTTATTTACTAAAAAAACATTATCCAAAGGCAAAAATGATTTTGCAATGGAGTAATAATTGGGAACTTCTTGTCTCGATTATTCTATCTGCTCAATGTACAGATAAAAAAGTCAATGAAGTAACAAGTAGGCTTTTCCCGAAATATTCACAAAAACAAAAAAAATTCGAGGACGACTATAACGAATATAAAAAGACAATCACTCTCCCCACTCCCCAACTTATTGAACTTGTCAATTTTGCCTCTATTCCCCTCTCCGAATTAGAACAGGATATTAAATCAACAGGTTTTTACCATAATAAAGCAAAAAATGTAAAGGCAGCAGCAAGAAAAATACTTGCTGATTTTAAAGGAATTTTACCTAAAACAATTACTGAATTAACAACAATTCCTGGCGTAGGACGCAAAACCGCAAACGTATTTCTTGGCAATGCGTATCACATATCTGAAGGCATTGCTGTTGACACTCATGTAAAAAAACAGGCACAAATATTTGGATTAACCAAAGAAAAAACACCTGAAAAGATAGAGCAAGACCTGATGAAATTATTTGAAAAAAAAGATTGGTTTACTCTGACGTATTTACTTATAGAACATGGAAGAAATATGAGAAAGAAAAAACAAGATAGAATGCATTGCGACAAGCCAAACTGCATTTTAGGCGTATGATAAAAAATAAAAATTTTCTACAAAATATTCCCATTATGGTTGCGGTCTTAACATGTTTTTTTCTTATTGGAATAGTATTTTTATTACTTCATTTACTTAATCTCTTCCCAATAAAAGATAAGATTGTCCCTTTGGTAAGAGTTACTGATATCTTGGTTGGCTTGACGATTTATCTAAAAACTTCTATTGATTTTGCAATTTTTATTGGAAATCTTATGAAAAAATATACTGGTATAAAAAATAGAATCGCAATAGAAACAGGCACTGCCTTTGGAAATGGGGTTGGGACCATGCTTGTTCTTATTATCTGGACGTTTTTTAAAGAAGTTCCCCTTCTTATGGCAGTGATGATTATCCTCGCTTCTTTAGTTCTTTTATTACTCGCAGAGGAAAGTCTTTTTGATTTTTTACAAGAAATACCCTCCCCCTCTCTTGGCCAAAAAATAATAAAACCTTTTCTTTTTATACTTAAAAGAATAAATAAAATATTCTCCCCTATTACGAGACTTATCCTCCCTCATGCTAAAAATAAATCGTTTTCTTCATTATCCTTTCCTAAACTTCTTCTATTCTCATTTTCAATCCCCTTTATCTTAGGCCTTGATGACTTTGCTGGGTATATTCCTCTTTTTTCAATAATTAATATTTTCGGATTCGCAATTGGAGTTTTTTTGGGACATATGATTCTTAATATCGCTTTATTTGCTTCTCCATCCACTACCATTAAAATTGTTCGTCTTCCTATTATTTTAGCTTTTGGTGGTTTAGCTTTTATTGCTATTGCCCTATGGGGATTTTATGATGTATCGGATCTTCTTCTCACTATTTTTTAGAGAATTTCATTATAAAGGACGTATCTTTAGCCATTGTTGTTAGAAAATTAGCATTTGTTTCTGAAGTAGTAATAAATGAAGGGCCAGATAATAGTTTAAAAGAAGGTGGATAAGTTAACGAGAATGTAAATGGATAAGAATCTGTTCCTGGTTGTTTAAAGTAGGCAAAACTATAGCCAAAAACAGGCTTACTTGTATCTATTTTTTGAGCATAGTCATAGTCAATTGTTATTGATCTTGTGGTTAACGGATTGGTAATTACCAAAAAACCATAAAGGGTTTTCCCATTTTCTTCTGTTTTCTCTACTTCTAATCCAACTGGGGGGATAAATCCTTTTTTTTCATAGACAAGAAAGTCAGTAACTGCAGGAACTATTACCTGTTCTTGACCATTTATGATTATCTTTTTAAGAGCGGCTCCTTCAGGAAGAATAAATCGTAGATAACTTTTATATTCACCTGCTGGCCATGTTCCTTTGCTTGTATTTGCTATTTTTAGTGTAACTGACCCTGAGACTACACCACTGTCTGCAATATTTACAGACTGAGAGACTTCTCTAGTAATCCAGTAATTAACTTTATCTACTCCTAAATTCGCTTCATTTATTCCTAAAAAATCATTTACAGTATTTTCTTCATTCTTTCTTGCGTCCCAGAGAGAAGAAGATAAATTATTTGCTGTAAATAATTCTTGAGTTGAAGCATTTGAGAAAGCAAACAACATATGCTTTTGCTGTATCGATTCAATTAATTGATTAATAAAAGTTATTCCAATACTATTTTTTTCTGACAGTTTATTTTGTATTGCAATAAAAAGACTACGTAAAAAATCCTTTTTTTGGGTAGATCCAGGGAAAAAGTTTTTCTCTGCATGATTTTCTGTTAGAAGGAACATATTCTGTGCTGTTACTGTTTCGTTATAGTCAGGGACATATACACTTCCCAATCCCTTTACTAAATTTTGAACAAAAGATAAATCAATCCCAATTACTCCATCAACTTGTTGTCCTGTTTCTTGTTGAAGCAAAAAGGCGGCCATATAGGCATTTTTCGTAAAATCAACATCAAAATTACTATCTCTTAAATATAAATGAACAGATGGAAGATATCTTCGTATTGCAAAAGGAGGCTCTATATGCCCTTTTAATTGTCCGTCTGCATCATAGACATCATGAATAGTAAAATTAATAACCGATGCATGATTAAGCGTTAATAATCCATATGATCCAATAAACCCTCCTCCCGGTCGCAGCTCTGTATTATTCTGAAACAAAACCAAATACGTTTTTTGTTGCTGCATACCAACAAGATTTGGGATACTATCTAAAACATTAAAAAAGGGCGCAAATGATACAATTTGGGAAAACTTTTCTTCATCTTTTGCAGAGAGTGCACCCTCCCCTTTTACTTTTTCTAATTGCAAAACTACTTCTTTTCCATTATTTATTACTTTCGCAAGATCCTCTGCAGAAATCTTTTTTTGCCCTTTTAAAATATCTTTAACATCTTGTATGGTTGTTGCTCCTAAAAAAAGTGATGAAGCTATTTGTTTCCCTGTTTGTATTTTTTCCGCAAATATATCTACAATTTTTTGTTGATGTAAGACTCCCATTTCTAAAGACACTATTGTTTGCGCTTTTTGTGCTGCAGATAACAGATTTTGTGCAAGTTGAGCATTACTTTCTGATTGAGGAATATTACCTTTTTCTAAATCTGCTACTGTCCACTTAATAGCCGCATAACTTCCTCCTCCTGTAATCGCAAGGACAACTATAGGCAAAAGTAAAATACTTACAATAAAAATAGCTAACAATAAAGAAAATCTTTTTATATTTATTTTCAAGGTAAAAAGACTTTTTTTTGTTTCTATTATATGTCCTTTTTTATCTTCTCCATAAAAGTTTGCATTCGCTGATTCTGGAAGTGATTTATAATAACTTTCTATTTCTTCTATAACAGAATAATTCTCTGGCAATAATGCACTTGCATTTAAAGGAAATTCTCTATTTTTTTCTTGTGATGATTCATAAAAATCAATGCGCAATAGAGGATTTATTTTTTGTAGGGAATGCGCAAGCATGAGCTCTGTGACAAACTCTTTTTTCCCTGCAAAATATATTTTTTTCGTGTTAGGTAAAGCAAATGCAACACGAAGGACTTCTCGAATCATATCTGAGAAAGCAATTGGATAAAGGGCGTTAAGTCCCATGTTGGGCAAATGGAGTCTTCCCTGCTCTTTTGCTTTTAGAAGCATCTCTTCTACTTTGTCTTCTTGAACATTCCTCTTTATTTTGCCAAAAAGATCTCCCAAAACAATAATTGTTATTATTTTACTTGCAAGTAAATGATACTTTGATGAAACCTGACTTTGTATTTTTTGAGGAATAAGTAGCAATATTTTTGCTGAATCTGCTTCAGCCTTGGTGATAAGTTGAGGAAGCAACTCCTCTAGCTCTTTTACAGAACTAGGGATGAAGAATATGTGAGAATATGGATCGTGAGGAATTGCAGGAAGCTCTTTGCCAAAGGGCAAAAATAAAAGGTTTTTAGCTTCTGTTGGTTCTTTTCCCCCTACCAAAACAGTTTGCAAATGATCTTTTAGTTTTGCATAAAGGGCAATACCAATACTCCCCTCTTTATCTATTATGAGGATTGGAAGCACATTCACCACTTCTGCGGTAATGGAGGATGTCATAAATCTATTGTAGGAGACTCACAAATTATTGTCGAGGGCAAGGTTTACCATCCTATCTGCTTCTTTATTCTTTTCTCTTGGAATATGTGTATAAGTTATTTTTACCCTTAATGCAATCTCTATTTTTCTAATTTTGATCATTATTTCCTGCAAGTGAGGCTGTTTAATCTTATAGATCCCCTTTAATTGCTGACATGCAAGTAAACTATCCATAAAAAAGTTTATTCCCGAAATATCACCGATTAATTCCCGATTTTGAGCAATCCATTCTAGTGAGGCAAGAATAGCAGAATATTCAGCCACATTATTGGTTGTTATCCCAAGTGTCTTTCCTATTTTATGTATTGGGGTATCTTCTTCTAAAATAACAACGCCTAAGGCTGCAGGGCCGGGATTGCCTCTGGATCCTCCATCAGTATAAACAGAAAGTGTTTTCATTTTTTAATTGTCTGTATTCGCACAAAAAGTGCTCCAAGCACTAATGCTTCAGATATGCCTGTAATTATAGCAGATGCAGTATAACTTGCCTGAGGGATAAAAATTAGATTAAGGATAATATTAATAATAGCCACCAGGGAATATACCCCTGCTAAAAACATTTGCTGTTTTTTTGCAACCAGTACCCATTGCAAGATGCTTGTAACGAAAAATAAAGGTAAAGAAAGAGTTAGTATGCGCAAGGGGACAGAAGCACCAATAAAATCATGCTTGATAAGACCAATCAATGGAGCAAATAGCATAACTGGAATCATTACAAATAATGAGAGCAGAGCAAAAATGCTCATATATTTATATATATGTTTTTCTAATTCTTGTTTATTCTGCTGTTGAAGAAGAGAGGGGTATAATGCGTTGGATAAAAAGAGGGGGAGAGCAATAAAAAAATCAAAAAACTTGTAGGACATATCATAAAGAGCAACATCTGTAGAAGGCTTTAAAGCAGAGAGAATAATCATATCTATTCTAAAATAGATTAAATTACACACAAGCATAAGGGTTATCGGCAATGTTTCAAAAGTAAGTTGTTTAATAAAATGTGTGTCCAATTGAAAAGGAAACATATTTTCTTTTGTAAAAAAGAGAGCAAGTGCACTTTTAACAACTCCTCCTAATATATAAGCAAGGAAAACAAATACTAAGGAATAGGGGAATAAAGTAGCAATAAAAACAAATAGAAGTGTCGCTAATGATCCAATAATTGAGGCTATCATAAAGTACTCATACGAAAGATCTCTTTGAAAAAGAGCGAGGGCGGTATAGGTAAGTGCTTCTGTTATAAGAGTAAACGAAAACAGGGATATTCCATTTCTTACCTCAGGAGAAAATCCAATATGGGTAGTTGGGTTATACGGCAAAAACCATGCTAAGACGTTTATTGCTAAAATAAGTAAAGTTGCAAGTATAACCCTCGTATAAAAAAGGTCTTTAAACTTAAGAATATTGTTTTCTTTTTGTAAAAATATTGCATTTAAACCAAAGTCTGCAAATAAATAAAAGAGAGAGACGTAAGCTGTAACTTTTGCAAAATCTCCGTATGCAATAATACCAAAATGTCTGGCAATAAGAATTGTAATTAAAAAGCTGCTTCCTGATGTTGCAATTCTTGCAATAAGTTGAAATAGAGTATTATGCGCAATTTTTTGTACCAAACTCATGAGGTTATTGTAGCATGTCTTTTACAGACTCCAGCAAAAGGCAAAAATGATTACTGTTAAAAGTTGGCCCTGCTGTAATGTTAGAAAGTAGTGATCTAATTGTCCAAGAATAAAAAATTGTGAAAGAAATAAAAATCCTAATAAAAAATACTCTTTTTTAGTCGATTTTTTTATTAAGACAACCAAGCGTTTTATTGTCTTATAAAAAAACAATAAACTTAAGAAAAAACAACATACTCCTGTTTCTGTCAAACTTAAGAAAAAAATATTATGGACTGGTTGAAGTAAGAAGACATGGCTCGAGCTCGGAGTTTGTGATAAATTTATCAAAAAATTAGCGAACCCTACACCAAAAAGAGGACTATTTTTAAACATTTCCCATGCCCTTGAGATTAAAAAAATTCTTTGAGTAACTGACTCATCTGACAATGATATATTTTCTAATCTTATAAAAGAATGCGATGAAATTAAGAAAAATCCAATGGTAAAAACTAACGTAATAATTCCTGCAATAAGAATTCTTATGTTTTTCTTAATTTTTAAGTTAATTATTAGAAGATATAAAATTGTAAAAATCCACAGAATAATAGTTATTCTACTTAAAGAAAAGAACAGAGCAGTACTTCCTAGCAAAAAAGAAATTATAAAAAAAAGTTTATAAAAAATATTTTTTTCTTTAAATATCTTATAAAAGAGAAGCGTACATCCAAATAGCAGAAAGGCTGCTAGAACATTAGGGTGGGGGAAAGTACCATAGGGACGAAGAATTAATTGCCCATATAAAGATGCATTTGCAATCCCCGGAGTACTTGCGCTAAATGTTCTTTCTCCAAAAAAATAAAAAAATCCACCGACTGATCCCTGAATAATATATTGCCAAATTGCAAGAATACTTTCAAAAATAATTCCAAAAGACAGGGGAAAGGCGAGTAATCTTAAAAAATCTTTACCTTTTAAAAAATTAAGCAGAGCATTCCATAACAACACATATTCAATTAATTTTAATAAACTATACCATCCAGACAAGGGTTGTACAGACAAATAAATTCCCAGAGACAAAAGTAATAAAAAAAAGACAAATGTAGGTGAAGTAAAAAATTTCTTTGTTGCAGAAACAATAAACAAAATTGCAACAATGTCTGTTATGTAAAGAGTGGGGGAGAGATAATCAATCCGAAGACCATTAATAAACGCGAAGTTGGGCCAAAAGTGTTTTCCAAGTTGAGTAGGCAATAAAAAGACAAGAAGAACAAAAAGGAGCGATTGAATTTTATTGTTTTGGATAAATCGTAAGTACTCGGTCACGGCCTTCACCAGTTGATTCAGATGTTATTTCACCGTCTTCTTGGGCTAACATATGGACGTATCTTCTTTCCCAGGATTTAAGATTTGGTAAAGAAATTCCTCTTCCTTCTGCTAATACTCTGTTTTTTGTTTGTTCTACTAAGGTTTTAAGATATTCCATTCTTTTTTTCTTATATTCTCCGACTTCAACTGAAATTCTAAGGAATTTACCTAATTGCTTTGCTACTGAGAGAGAAATAATAAGCTGAAGTGCTTCTAAGGTTTCTCCATGATAGCCAATTAAAATACCGTTTTCTTCTGTTTCTAAAAGAATTTCTGCACCTTCTCCTGCTTCTTCAACAGTAAAAGGGGCTTCAACTCCCAAAAGGGAAAGAAGCTTTTTTGTTGTTTCTTCAATAACTTTTAATTCTTTTTTATCCATTTTTTTTACCTCTTAATCTATCTATCCAGGGCTGTATTCCGCCCCAACCAGATATTTGGTACTGCTGTATAATACCAAAAATCGTGAAAGTATTCCAGTAGAGAGATAATCCTAAGGGGAGAGAGTAAGAAAAGAAGCCAATCATAATGGGGAAAATGTACATAGATTGGGTTTGCATTGCACTTGCAAAATCATCATCTTTTTTCTTATCTGCATGCTGGTCTTGCTCATGCTTTACAAACATCATTTTGGTTTGAATAAATTGAAACAAAGCTGTAGCTAAGGGGAATAAAAGAATAAGAAAGCTTGTGGAATTTAATAGATGAGATGGGGCAGTACCAAGAGGCAAGCCAAAAAATGATTGATCCCATGCTGCTTGTAATTTTAGCGCTGGGAAATACACGATCTTATTAATCTCTGCAACGAGCATGGATGGTTTTGCAGCAACAACCTGTTGCAAAACAGAGTATAAACCCCAAATAAGAGGAAGCTGGACAATAACAGGCAGGCATCCTGCAGCAGGATTAACACCATGTTCTTTATATAATCTCATTGTCTCTGATTGCAGCATTTTTGCATCGTTTTTATGCTTTTCTTTAAGTTTATTTAAATGGGGGGTAAGTTTTTGCATTTTGTGAGAGGTTTTTAACTGAGATGCTGTTAAGGGGTAAAGAACAAGTCGAATAACGATAGTTAAAATAATAATAGAAAAACCTAATGCATAAGGGATATGTGCAGAAACAACTACATGATAGATCGCTAGTAAAACGTTAAGAATCGGCCAAACAAGAAATGTGTTAAAGAGATTGGGATTTGTCATTGTTTTTGTATTCTACCAAATGGTTGGCAGCTAAGCAAACGCATGAGAGCTAATGGAACTCCTTTAAGGATACCATATGTTTTTATAACTCGCTTTGCATACGAAGAGCACGTTTCTTTATATCTACAAATATTAGGTCCGAAAATAACGGTCAAAACAGGGGAAAGTGTCCACTGATAGAGTGAAATTAAAAAAACAGCTAGATACTTCATCGCAAATGTACTTCTTTTAAAGATTTTTCTATTATCTCCCATAAATTTTCTGTAGATATTTCAACAGCAGGTTTTTTGATAATAAATAACACATCAAAGCCTTGGGTAAGTTTTTGATTTTCTGCTTCTAAATATGCCCGTGTTTTTCTTTTTGTCCTATTTCTTACTGTTGCTCGTTTATCCACCTGCTTTCCAACTACAAAGCCGTATCTATTATAAGGGAAGGGGTTTTTGCATACCTTTACACTAAAATAAGCTGTTTGGTTCTGTATTGGATTCTGCAGTGTTGCTGATGCGGGTAACCTAAATTTTTTGGAAAACATTAGACAGTAAGCTTTTTTCGTCCTTCAGCTCTTCGTCTTTTTAAGACTTTTCTTCCGCCGTGGGACTTCATTCTACTTAAAAATCCATGTTTTCGTGCTCTTTTGCCTTTTTTTGTAAGGGCTCTCATTTTTTCCATATTGGTATTATAACAAAAATCAACCTTTCTGTCTATTTAGGTGTTTTATAATCCGCTAAACAATAGTATCATCAATAGGAATTAAGAAGCTGATTTAATACTTGTATCCCTTGCATATTAGAGACATTCTGTAATCCTTGCTCCCATATTGCCTTTGCTTGAGGAACATTTTGATCGATCTTGGCATATATTTCTCCCAAATAGATATAAGGACTTGGATTTTTCGGGTCAAGTAGTATCACTTGATTAAATAAATCTTTTGCTTTTTTATATTGACCTGTTTGCATTTCAAGGATAGCGAGGTTGAGAAATGGAGGAGGATATTCATTATTCAATAATATTGCCTTTGTAAATTCTTCTATTGCTTGAGGAACATTTTTTCTCTTTACAAATAACAACCCTAAGGTATTTCTCGAAAGAGCAGAGTCTGAAATATGTACCATGCTTTCATATTCTTTAATTGCCTCATCTATCTTATTTTTATCATAAGGAGTGCTTTCATACGGAGTAGCTGCCGTTACTCCATATTTTTCGATAAGTTTATTGTTTTTACCATCTTTTTTTACAAACAACTGAGCATTATCATCCCAAAAAATAAGTGCCCATTTTGGATCTGATGACAATACTTCTGCTATTCTTCTTTCGCTTCTATATCCTCTGGTTGTAATAACAAATGAAATAGTATACTTTTCCCAGATACTGTCGAGTAATTTCTTAAAAGTATCATTTGAGTCTGCATTTATAGCTGGACTATTGAGTTTTTGTTGTAGAGAAAGCTCACAACAAAGAAATAAATCTGATCTTCCATTAATAAAAGTTTTATATTCAGGATACAAATTATAGCTTAAATAGTCTCCATACTTATCTTCATTAAACATGTTGCCATTTACATGATTTTCTTTTAGAAAAGAGATTAATTGTGGGGAATAATGATTAATTAATGTTGACTGTATATAAGGAACTAGCGTTCCAAAAAGAAAAATTAATAAGCAAATAAAACAACTAAGAATAATAAGATATTTTTTTACTTTTTTTTCTAAAGATAACTTTTCAAAAAATGCAGATAGAAGAATAATTATGGATGGGATAGCATAAATAATGTTTCTTTCAGAAATAAATGGAGAGAAAACAAGCCCGATAAAGGGAAGTAACCATAAAAGTTGTTTACTAACTTGTTTTTTAAAGGGGATAACCAGCCAGAAAATAAAAATAGTTCCGATTAATAAACAATAAAAAATAAAATATGAAAATGAAGAAACCCATACAGGTGCCCATTCACTAATTTTCGCAACTACTGAATGCTCTTTTGTAAAGAGCATAAGCAAACGAAACTGGGTGGTATAAATAGGGGGTAACATTGAGAATGGGATTGATACAAGAGAAAAGATAAAAAGTATTTTGGCTTTTTTTAACCACAATCCGCTTTTTACAAAAATTGACTCTACAAAACTGAAAAGAGAGAATAAAAATAACAACAATGGACTTAAAAACACTGAAGGATGAATGTTACTCCATAAAATGGTTATTGGTAAGATAATCCATAAAAGATTTTTTTCCTTTTTAATATAAAGGAGAATAAAAAAAATAGTTAGAAGGAAAAACAATGTTGATACTATTTGTGCTCTTTCAACAAATGTTAATGACAATGCAGAAAGATATAAAATTCCAAAAAGTAATCTAAGAATAAGAGGAGTATTAAAGATTTTTTTTAAAAGAAAAAAAAGAATTAATACTTGTAGTCCAGCAATCATACCTACAATCCAAACAATTGAGGAAATAGGTATATATTGCGCAAGATAATAATACATAAGTGCAAAAAGCCATTCTGAGGGAAACCATTCTCGATGAACAGTTGTATAGGAAAAAATATCTGTGTGGATAACTCCATACGTCGCAACTTCTTTTCCTGAGACAAGATTTAACCAAGCATTAATATTAATGGTCGGATGTAAAAAAACCACAAAGAGAATACTAAGGATAAATAAGAAAATTACAGAAATATAGACAAGGAATTGCTTCATCCAATATAGCATTAATTACATATTTTTTAGCTATGGTCAAGATGTATGCCTCTTGACAAAAAGTTATCCACATTATTTAATGGCTGGTACAATGACGCAAAACATTTCAGACCTTTGGAAAAAAGTATTAGCAGATATAGAGTTAGAAGTTTCTAAAGCTAATTTTTTCACTCTCTTTAAAAAAACCTCACTTCTATCTTTAGAAGAAAATATTGCAACAATTGCTGCTCCGAGCGCCATGATTATTAACCTTTTACAAAAGAGGTATATGCCTATTATTAAAAATGCTTTAGAAAAACATACACAATCTTCAACAGATATTATTTTTGTCCCAAAACATATTGTTTCGGAAGAAAAGAAAACAGTTGACGAGGGACCGCTTTTTTCTAAAAAAGAGGCGCCCAACGTAAAACCTATTGGTCATTTACCAAGGGTGAGACCAGATTTTACATTTCAAACTCTTGCTGTTTCTCAATCTAATCAACTCGCTTATGTTTCTGCACAAACAGTTGCTCAAAATTTAGGGCAATCATACAATCCGCTTTTTATGTACGGGCCTGTTGGAGTAGGGAAGACCCATTTAATGCAGGCTGTCGCAAATGAGGTCTATAACAAAAATCCTGATGTAAAAATAATTTATATAACAAGTGAGGAGTTTACCAATGAGGTTGTAGAGGCTATTAGAACAAATGATACAGCAAAGATGAAAAGAAGATTTAGATCTGCAAATCTGTTGATTATAGATGATGTGCAATTTATTGCAGGGAAAGACAGAGTACAAGAAGAGCTCTTTCATACCTTTAATACACTTATTGATCAGGGAGGACAAATTGTTTTGTCAAGATCGGAA
>JAKAEF010000071.1 GCA_021820025.1 bacterium
GTCTAAGAGATTTTCAATTCAAAAAGGAAGTTACAGCCGAAGATGGCATAAAAGGATCAAAACAGAAAAAACACGGCAGGAATGGACAAGATACCATTATTAAAATTCCAATTGGAACAAGGATAACCGATATTGAAACAAATCAAACATGGGAGGTATACGAAGGAAGTAAGCAATTTTTGATTGCAAAAGGAGGAAAAGGAGGAAGAGGAAATACCGAATTTAAATCATCAACTAACCAAACACCCACCTTTGCAGAAGATGGAATTCCAGGACAAGAGAGAAAACTTCATCTAGAACTTCTTCTTATTGCAGATATTGGTCTTGTAGGATTGCCAAACGCCGGCAAAAGTAGCTTACTTAAAACACTAACGCGAGCAAATCCGAAAATTGCTGATTACCCTTTTACAACTCTAGAACCAAATTTAGGTGTAATGGACAATATTGTTTTAGCTGATATTCCTGGACTTATTGAAGGAGCATCTAAAGGAAAAGGACTTGGAATAAAATTTTTAAAACATATAGAAAAAACAAAGTTTTTAGTTCACTGCATAGATAGTTCTCAAGAAGATCTATTGTCTATTTACAACATTGTAAGGACAGAACTTGAAACATATGCAGAAGACATTAGGAATAAACCAGAAATTATTCTTTTAACAAAAACTGATTTGCTTTCTCAAGATGAGTTGCAACAAAAAAAAGAGCAGTTAAAAGATTTGCAAAGAGAAATTTATACTGTTTCTATTTATCACCCAGAAGAAATAGAACACCTAAAAAAATTACTTCTTAATCTTTTTAGACAATAATACGTATTCATGTATAATGAATATATGGATGTATTAGAAGTCACAAATCTTACAAAACAATTTAACAATTTTACAGCAGTAGATCATATTAATTTTTCTTTAAAAAGTGGAGAAATTTTAGGTTTTTTAGGACCAAATGGAGCAGGGAAAACGACAACTATTCAAATGTTGCTTGGTATATTAACTCCAACATTTGGAAATATTGTTTATTTTGGGAAAAATCTTCAGAATTTTAAAAAGGAGATTATGGAAGATGTAAATTTCTCTTCAACGTATATAGAACTCCCTTTAATTTTAACAGTGGAAGAAAATTTTAATTTTATTGCATATTTATATAATATTCCGAATAGAAAACAACGAATTAAAAAAATTGTTGAATTATTTAAATTAGAAGAATTATTAAAAAAGCAAATGTCTGCATTATCTGCAGGTCAAAAAACCAGAGTTAGTTTAGCAAAATCTTTTATAAATTTTCCTAAAATTTTATTATTAGATGAACCAACTGCTTCTTTAGATCCTGAAACAGCAAAATATATTCGAGAATTTTTACTAGAAGAACAAAAAAATTTTCAAGTTTCTATTATTTTAACTTCTCATAATATGTCCGAAGTTGAAGAAGTATGTGATAGAGCAATTTTTATAAACAATGGCAAAATCATTGCAAATGATACTCCTGAAAATTTAATAAAAACAATAAATATTTGTCATGTAACGTTATTAATAAAGGAAGATGCAAAAAAATTGATATCTTTTTGTACAAAGGAAAAAATATCCTGCATGCAAGATGGAAAATATTACACCATTACAATAAAAGAAAACGAATTAGTTTCATTTTTATCTATATTGCATAAGAAAAATATTTCTTTTGTAGAAATAAGCATAGAAAAACCAACGCTAGAAGATTATTTTTTGCAAAATGTGGGATCAATGCAGAAGAAAACTATGGAGGAAATTTTATGAAATGGCATAGAGTTTATGCAATTGTTTTACGACATGTTTATTCACTACGGCACAATTTTGATAGAATTGCAGATGTTTTCTATTGGCCTGCAATAGACATTTTTGTATGGGGACTTATGAGTTCTTATTTAAATTCCGGTCCTTGGAAAAGTACAAATATTTTAGTCCTCATTGTTTCAAGTTTAATTTTTTGGATTATTGCATGGAGACTTCCTTATGAAACAGCAATTACTCTTTTAGATGATCTCTGGGCTAGAAATCTAGTTAATATTTTTGTAACTCCATTACAGTTTTCGGAATGGCTTAGTGCAACAACTATTGTATCTGGAATTAAAGCATTTGCAAGTTTCTTATGGGCAGTTTTATTAGCATTATTATTTTTTAGAGTTAACGTTATGACAAATGGTTTATATGTAGCATTATTTATATTTCTTTTATATTTAACAGGTTGGACAATCGGCTTTCTAATTACTGCTCTTATTATGCGGTTTGGTCTTAAGGTGCAGGCATTTGCTTGGACACTTGGAGCAATTATTATGCCTTTCTCAGCAATTTATTATCCAGTAAATATCTTACCTACTTGGGCACAACAAATAGCTCTTTTTGTCCCGTCCAGTTATGTTTTTGAAAACATTAGGCAATTGCAAAAATTTGGAACAGTATCTTTAAATCAATTATTATTTTGCTTTCTAATGAATAGTTTTTATATTATTATTGCTGTTGTTTTATTACACAAAAGTTATATAAGAGTATTGAAAAAAGGATTAACAACATTACAAGCATAATATGCATACTATTTTTATAAATACTCAAAAAAAAGATGAAATAATAGATATTACAGATACAATTGAGGAATTTTTGCAACTAAAAAATAGTATGCAAGGTGCATGTTTGATTTTTGTAAAACATACAACATGCTGTATTACAACTGCAGATTTAGATCCAGGTACAGATAGAGATTTTTTAGAATTCTTACGTACAATAACCCCAGATATTCAATTTCGTCACCCTCATGATCCATCTCATGCACCAGACCATATTTTAGCTTCTATTATTGGAACATCCATAACTATTCCAATTAAAAATGGAAAATTAGATTTAGGAATATGGCAACGAGTGATTCTTGTAGAACTTGATGGCCCAAGAAAAAGAGAGTTAACAATAAGTTTGATTAATATCACTTAAATAATTAAGGATTTTTGTTATATACATAGATATGCAATTAAATTCGACAAAAAGAACAAAAATATTAGCAACAATTGGACCTGCCTCAAGTACAAAAGAAACTATTATAAAATTAGTACAGAACGGGTTATCTGCAGTACGTATTAATTTTTCTCATGGAAATCAGGAAGATCATAAGAAACAAGTAACAATTGTTCGAGAGATAGAAAAAGAATTACAAATACCAATTGCAATTATCCAAGATTTGCAAGGTCCCAAAATTAGGTTGGGAGAACTTTTAAACCCATTATTTCTCATTGAGGGGGAAAAAATAATATTATTTTTTGGAGAAAAACAAACAGATGAAAAAATTCCTGTTGCATACAACATTTTTCCATTTATTAAAAAAAACGACCTTATTTATATTAATGACGGACTTGTTAGCTTAAAAGTTATAGATATTACAAAAGATTCAGCTATTTGTAAAATTTTATCTGGAGGAAGCATTTCTAGTAACAAAGGCGTTAATTTACCAACTACGCACATTCCACTTGACGGTTTAACAAAAAAGGACAAAGAAGATCTTCTGTTTGGTCTACAAGAAAATTTAGAATTTGATTACATAGCTGTTTCGTTTGTTCAGTCTGGAGAAGATATAAAAAGTGTGAGAAAATTTCTTGGCAATAAAAGCTGCAAAATTATTGCAAAAATAGAAACGTCACAAGCAATAAAAAATTTGGAAACTATTATTCATGAATCAGATGCAGTTATGATAGCAAGAGGAGATTTGGCAATAGAAATTGGGCAAGAGGAAGTCCCAATTATTCAGCGAAATATTATTTCACTTGCAAGAAAACACAACACTCCTATTATTGTTGCCACACAGATGCAGGAATCCATGACAACTAACCTTGAACCAACCCGTGCAGAAGTAAATGATGTTGCAACTGCTGTTCTAGACCAAGTAGATTGCGTTATGCTTTCTGGAGAAACAGCAATAGGCAGATATCCAGCAGAAACAGTTTTTATGATGAATAAAATTATAGAAAGAGTAGGTAAATATTTTGAAGAAAATCAGCAAAAAGAATACTCGCAGATTACAGTTGAGAATAGTCACACTCAGTTGGCAGCAGTTGCAGCAAGTGCATCTATGCTTGCATTTCAGGTAGAAGCAAAACTTCTTTTTGTCAGAACAGAAACAGGGAAAACTGTTTTTCAACTTGCAGCATATAGACCTACTGTTCCAATTGTAGCGTTAACAAGCGATATCAAAGTTGTTCGACAATTAGCGTTAGTTTGGGGGATAACATCAATTCTTATAACAGCAGAAACTGATGAAACACTGTATAAAAGTCTTATAAAAGAATTTCATGATAGACAAATGTTAAAAAAAGATGATAATATAGTTTTGATAACAGGGACACGTCCTGGTAAAGCTGGACATACAAATATTATTAATGTAACTCGAGTTGGAGAAGAATCTTTTATATGAAGATTGCAAAAATAATCGCAAGACAAATCTTAGACTCTAGAGGCAACCCCACAGTTGAAGCAGATGTTATATTAGAAAACGGTATATTGGGAAGAGCAGGAGTCCCGTCAGGAGCATCAACAGGCATTCATGAAGCAGTAGAATTACGAGATAATGGATCTTCTTATAACGGCAAAAGCGTTGAAAAAGCAGTTAAAAATGTCACAACAACTATTGCAGAAGCATTAAATGGTCACGACGCAGAAAAACAGCAAGAGATAGACAAAACACTTATTGATTTGGACGGAACACCCAACAAAGCAAAACTTGGTGCAAATGCAATTTTGGCAGTTTCTATTGCATGTGCCAAAGCTTCTGCACAAAATAACAGTACTCCACTTTTTGATTATTTTGGTAATTTGGCAGGTACAAAAGGTAAATATATTTTGCCAGTTCCTCAAATGAATATTATTAACGGCGGCAAACATGCAGCAGGGTCTACAGATATCCAAGAATTTATGATTATGCCAATTGGCGGAAAAAACTTTTGCCATGCACTACAAATGGGGGCAGAGGTATTTCATGCTCTAGGAAAGGTATTAGCAAAAAAAGGATATGCAACAACTGTCGGAGACGAAGGAGGATATGCTCCACATGTAAAAGAAGGAAATAAAGAGGCCTTGGAATTAATTTTAGAGGCTATAGATAAAGCAGGCTATAAAGCAGGGGAAGATATTGTTCTGGCATTAGATGCAGCTGCTTCAAGTTTTTTTGGAAATGGAATATATAACTTAAAAACAGAAAACAAAAAACTTACAGAAGATGAATTAATTTCCTGGTATAAACAACTTGTAAGAAAATACCCAATAGCATCGATAGAAGACGGATTAGATGAAAATGCTTGGGAAGGATTTGCAAAATTAACCAAACAAATTGGAAATAAAGTGCAAATTGTAGGAGATGATATTTTTGTTACAAATACAGAATTTTTAAAAAAAGGAATAGAAAATAAAACAGCAAATGCTATACTTATTAAATTAAATCAAATAGGAACGGTTACAGAAACAATAGAAGCAGTTTCTATGGCACAAAAAGCTGGCTGGAAATCTGTTATTTCTCATAGAAGCGGCGAGACAGAAGATACAACTATTGCACACTTTGCAGTTGGTCTTGCAACCGGACAAATAAAAACAGGAT
>JAKAEF010000072.1 GCA_021820025.1 bacterium
TGCTCAGCTCTTTCTACCTTTTCTCAATCTCCAGGTTTAATTTCAATAAGCAAACCCCAAAGGATAATGCCTCCACTAATAAACTCAATAACGCTATCAATGCCAAATGCAGCTAAAAGTACGCTTTTAGCCACAATGCCAGCATAGATGGCAAGTATTGCTTCTATAACCATCCAAACAACTGTAAAAATTTCAAGTAATGTTCCTTTTTGAGCGATGGTCATTTTCTTAGTATATACAAATTATTTAAATCAGAATAGAAGAAACTATAACGGGATAAGCATAATCGTAAGAGAAGAAAGTTCACTTTTTTTGGTCTTTCATCATAAAAACCATTGCTCCGCACATTACCGTACAACCGATAAGTGGTAGAACGGCAATTAAACTTGCTATTCCAATAATTGGAACGAAAATAATAAGACCAATTACAACAACAATAATAATCCCGATAACCCAAGGATTTAAACATCTTCTGCATGTATTAAAAAATTTATTCATAGTTAAATTTATATTTTCATATTTAAATACAACAACTTAATTTCGTAATATCATTATTAAATGATAAAGCTACAATCTTAATAGCCTCTGCAAGCGTTGGAAACATTGGGAGAGAATTAATAACATCATCAATGGTATTTTTGTTTTTGATAAGCACCATAGCTTCTGCAATAAGCTCACCTGCATTGGGAGCTAAGATATGCACTCCCATAATTTGTTTTGTTTCAGGATGAATTGCCATTTTAATTAATCCTTCAGGGCGATTGATGATTAGTGCTTTCGGCACATCCTTAAAAGAAATAGTCTTGCACATACAGGTTCCGAACTTTTTCATCTGTTCTTCTTCTGTAAATCCAACTCCTGCTAATTGTGGGTCAGTAAAAATAGTCCATGGGACAGTAGTATAATCTATACTGTTTTGAGTATCTTTTAGAGCATTTTCCGCAGCTAATGTTCCTTCTCGTCCTGCCGTTGGTTCAAGTCTGAGCGGGCCATTGGTTATATCACCCACAGCGTAGATATGAGGTTTAGAAGTCTGAAAATTAGGATTAACTTTTATTGCTTGCTTCTCATCAATTTCTACTTCAGCTTTATCAAGATTTAGTCCTTGCGTATTTGGTGTTTTACCAACAGCAAGTAAGATTTCATCTGCTGACACTTCTTCCTGTATGCCTTCAATAAGATAAGAAACAATCTTTTTGCTTCCCTCTTTACGTGCAGATTTCACTTGGACGCTTGTTTTAATAATGATGCCTTCATGAGTAAGAATCTCTGCCAGTCTTGTAGTTAATTCTTCTTCACTTCGGAAAACGGAAGAGCTTCTATGAAGAATGGTAACTTTTGTACCAAAGCGTGCATACATTTGAGCAAATTCAAGTCCTACTGGACCTGCTCCCACAACAATAAGCTCTTTGGGTAGTTGTTTTAGTTTCAAAGCCTCTACATGCGTTATGTATCCAACATCTCGTATATTCTCAATGGGCGGAACAGTAGCTGTTGATCCAGCAGCAATAATAAATTTCTTAGCGGTATATTTTTGTCCATTAGTTTCAATTTCATTAAGGGAAACAAAGGTAACTTTTCCTTCAATATGGGTTACATACTCTAAGCCAGAAAGCACTTTCTCATACTTCTCAGCTCGTAATTTTTCAACTAAATCAAGCTCGTGTTGAATGACTCTTGAAAAATCAAAGTTTTTTATTTCCATATCAATGCCCGGAATACCATGATGTTTTACTTGGTGCATGACTTCTCCTGCCCAGAGAAGTGTTTTTGAAGGGACACAACCAACATTGACACAGGTACCACCAAGCGGGAGTCCAGCATTAACCATTGCTGTTTTTGCTTGAAGTTCATTGGCTTTGATTGCAGCAGCAAAGGCCCCTGCTCCACCACCGATAATAATTAAGTCATATTCATTCATACGTGTTTCCCTTTATGGGAATAATTTATCTTGCATTCCAAACACTCTTTATTTTTTCTTCTAATCCACCAATCAAGTCCTATTGCGATAATAAGTAGTCCTCCACCAATGTATGCTAGCGTATTGTTGTAATTGATATATCTGCCATAGTACATAAGTCCTCCTGCAAGAAGTGTCATTACCAGGGGCAATGGATTTTTATGTGTGCGATAGGATAAGAAAAATCCAACTAGACTAATTCCAACTAACACAAGAAGAAGTGGCGCAAACCATGGAGCAGCAAGAGCAAGAATTGAGCCAAATCCTGCAGCAATAATAAGAGGCGCAATGATACAAAGTGGGCATAATACTCCAATAATAATCGCCAATATTGCTGTTGCGCTTGGTATATGTTTTTGTTTCATAAAAGTTTATCTATTTGTTGTTTTATTTGATCATAGGTCATTGCTTGTTCACTTTTGTAAGCAATAATACCTTGTTGATTGATTATGTATGTTGTATCAAGACTTATTAAATGGTATTTCTGGGTAACTGCATCAGTATCAAAAGCGAGAGGAATATTGATTTTACCAATCTGCTCATACTGCTGAAGAGACGACTTAGTATCTCCAGGAGTAAATGCAACTCCAATGACTTGCACTTTGCCTGCATAGTCCTGCTGTATCTTTGTTAATGCTTGTCCTTCAATTATACACTCGCCACACCAACCAGCCATACCAAAGAGAATAACTACTTTTCCCTGCATGTTTGTCAAACTATATTGTTTGCCATCTATGTCCGTGAGGGTAAAATTAGAAGCTTGTTTGCCAACAGAGGCTGGCTGATATACAGGTGCAGTTACTACACTATTAGAATTTATATAAGTAGCTGCTTGGTTTGTGCTTTTTTTACTTCCAATGTTTACAGAAAGAATTACTAGAGCAATAACAAAAACAATTAAACCTCCAATGAGCAGTTTATTTACTTTCATAGTTTAGGTAATAAAATCTTTTAATGTTTTGGTAAACTCGTTTTTTCTCAATGAATAAAATACAGTTTGCGCTTCTTTTCTCCTATCCACTAACCCTAGCTCTAACAGTTTTTTTACGCTGTGAGAGACAACGGAAACTGAAGTATCAAGTATGCCTGCCATATCACCTACATTGAGCTCTGGGTGACGGCAGAGAAGATAGCAAATTTTTAAGCGAGTAGCATCACCAACAACTCCTAATTGCTCTGCACAAGCAACAAGCTTCTTCTTGTTTTTTAATTCTTTTTTAATCCTTTGATATTTTGACATAGTATTTGAAAGACTATTCAAATAGTAAATTACATAATTACAAAAGTCAAGGAGAAGGATTAAATGGAGAAGTTAAGAATTAAATTTTATACTTCTTGAGAAGCAAAGAATTGGACACAACAGAAATTGAACTAGAAGCCATCGCAACAGATGCAAAGATGGGATTAAGGAGTATGTGGAAGAATGGATATAATGCTCCCATTGCTACAGGAATAAGAATAACATTATATCCAAATGCCCAGAAAAGGTTAAGCCGTATTGTCCGCATGGTTTTTTTAGAAAGAGTAATGGCTGAAGCGACAGAAGAAAGATTTTTATTCACAAGTGTTATATCTGCTGCTTCTATTGCAACATCTGTTCCTGTTCCCATAGCAATACCAATATCTGCTGCTGCTAAAGCTGGGGCATCATTAATTCCATCACCAATCATGGCAACTTTTTTCCCTTCACTCTGTAAATTTCTTACCTCTGCTTCCTTTTGATCTGGGAGAACTTCAGCGAGAACTTTATCAATTCCAAGCTTTTTACCAATAGCGTCTGCTGTTCTTTGATTGTCACCAGTAATCATCACAACCTGTATTCCCATCTCTTGTAATTGTTTTACTCCAGATTTTGCAGAGTCTTTTATGGTATCGGCAACTGCAATAAGTCCTGAAAGCTTATTGTCAACTGCAAGAAGCATGACCGTTTTCCCTTCGCTCTCTAGTTTTGTTAACTGTTCAGTTACTGCCTTGTAATCAATCTTTTCTTTCTCCATCAGCCGTCTGTTACCAAAGAAGACCTTTTGTTTTCCTACCATACCTTCTACTCCATGTCCGGCAATTGCCTGAAATTTATTAGCACTAGTAAGTTTGAGTTTCTTCTCGTATGCTTTTTTTACAATTGCCTCAGCCAGTGAATGCTCTGAACCTTTTTCAATTGATCCAGCTAGAAGTAATAGCTCATGGTCTTTTAGTTTGTTGACAGGGATAATATCTGTCACTTCTGGTTTGCCATTGGTGAGTGTTCCTGTTTTATCAAACACAACAGTATTTATTTTGTTTGCAGTTTCTAAGCTTTCTGCATCTTTAATGAGAATTCCATTTTCTGCTCCTTTACCTGTGCCAACCATAATGGCTGTTGGTGTAGCAAGTCCCATTGCGCAGGGGCAAGCAATAATTAAGACTGCAACAGTGTTAAGAAGTGCAAAGAGTAGAACTGGATTTGGTCCAAAGATGTACCAGATGACAAAGGTTGCTATTGCAAACATAAGAACAATTGGAACAAAATAGGAAGAAATTAAATCGGCGATCCGCTGGATTGGCGCCTTAGATCCTTGCGCTTCTTGAACAAGTTTAATAATTTGCGCAAGCATAGTATCAGAACCAATTTTTGTTGCTTTATATAAGAATGACCCTGATTTATTAAAGGTTGCTCCAACAACAGTATCTCCCTTGGTTTTATCAGAAGGAATACTTTCTCCTGTAATCATTGATTCATCAATTGAGGAATCTCCCTCTGTAATCACTCCGTCAACAGGAATCTTCTCTCCTGGTCTAACTCTGATAACATCCCCAAGCTGTACTTGATCTATTGGAATATCTATCTCTTTTCCATCTCGTACCACTCGTGCTGTTTTTGCTTGAAGACCAATGAGTTTTTTAATTGCCTCACTTGTTTGTCCTTTAGCTCTCGCTTCAAAATACCTACCAAGTAAAATTAGTCCAATAATAATACTTGAGGTATCAAAGTAGGGAATAGGCTCTATGCCAATACTTTTAACGATATGAGGAAATATGGTAACAAATGCTGAATAACCAAATGCAACACTTGTACCGATCGCAACGAGAGTATCCATATTTGCAGTACGGTGTCTTAATGCTGGAATAGTTGCTCTATAAAAAGTCAATCCTGCCCAGAATTGCACAGGAAGTGCAAGAAAAAGTTGTATCCAGGAGTTTTGGAGAAAACTTGGAGAAAACTGCATTAGCCCTGGGAAACTTCCCCAAAGAATAAGTCCACCTAGAAACAAACTAGTTATCACTTTATTTCGCAAATCATTGAGTTCTTTTTGTTTCTCTTTTTTTTGCTCTTCTTCTGACTTAATTTCTTCATCAACAAGTGCTTTATATCCAACATTTGCTACTGCTGATGCAAGGTTATCTTTTGTTACTTTGCTTTCATCATAGGTAACTGTTGCTTGCGTTGTTGCTAAATTGACGTTTGCCTCAGTAA
>JAKAEF010000073.1 GCA_021820025.1 bacterium
AAGCATTGTCGTTCCATTTTTTGTTAATGGTCCATGGATGTTCTTGGTACTTACTGAAATTGCGTTTGTTGGTGTTATGGCATGGGTTGGTAAAAAACTGTTAGGAAATTGGTTTGGAATCCTTTCTGCTCTTCTCGCAGCTGTTTCTCCGTCTCTTATTAATCAATCAATAAATCTTACCAATCAAGCACCTATAGCACTAATTGCTTTATTTGCGTTTATTTCTGCAATTTATTACGTTCGCAGTGGCTCATCAAAACCGCTTTTTTTTCTTGGATTATGCATTGGGCTTGCTTCTTCAATTCATTTACAAGGAGTTGCTCTTGGAATACTTCTTATTATGACAATCTTTATTACAGGTATCCCCAAAATGAAAGCTTTAGGATTACTTATCGTGGGGCTTGTTCTTCCTTGGATTCCGGTCTTTGCTAATGATTTTGTAAATCATTTCTTTAATACAAAAAATATGCTGCAATACTATCTTCATGATCAATATAAAATTCCCCTTGAGGTATTTGGAAGGCGCTGGTTAACATATGCAGGTATTTTTTGGCCTGCTTCATGGGCAAATATTATTGGGGTAAATAAAATAATAGGGTATGCCTTATCTATTGGAAGTTTATTTACTATTATCATTGCTTTGTTCTTTAAAAAAATTCGTAGAGAATGGTTAGTTTTGTTATTAAGTTTTTTTGGTATGGTTATACTGTTAAGATATTTAAGAGCTCCTCTTTTTGACAGCTACTTAATGTTTATTCTTCCTCTTGTTCTTTTATTTTCTTCTTTAGTTTTATTCATTATTACAAAACAACAAAAAATTATTGGGATAATTTTAATCTGTATTGTTGTTGGATTTTCCTTACAAAAAACTGGAGTAGATTTAAAAAATAGTAGAAATGAAATGCTTAAAAGAACAGCATTCTGGAGCCAATTGCTCAAAAAAACATATCCCAATAAAAAATTTGCATTATATGATTATGCATATAGGAGTTCTGGTTATAGTGTTCCGTTAGTTATGTATATGCAATATAATAACTTGTTAGATATTAACGGATATAAAATTGGTTTTGGAAAGCCGAGTAAAAAAGATGACCCCAAAAATGTAAATAGCTTTAAAGAAATTAAAGGAAATACAATGGGTTTTAACCTTATGGATATTAATAGCAGTACAAGCGCACAATTAACAAGTACAGGTTGGGATCCGATTAATCCTGAGTTTATTTACAACTCGACAGAAAGCTGGTATGTACATAAATAGATGAAAAATATTAAACTAGACACTATTTTACTTTTTGCTTTGGTTGTTCCGTTTATTATGATGTATCGAATAGGTCCCGGAGATACACCAATCTGGCTCTTTGGTCTTATTTTCCTTTCTCTTTTGAGTAATGTTTTCTTAGATATTGGAGTTTTTAAACTAAAAGAAAAAGTATATAACAGAGCAAAATTATTTTTATTATGGTTTCTTGTCTTTGCAACTATAGGTGGAGGACTTTTTTCAGAAATTATTGTACGTCATCAAACAGCCCCGATTTATCATGTTAATGACATTATCCTTCAGCAGGAAGCGGCGATTAAATTTTTAGTTCATGGACAAAATCCCTATTCGGTAACCTATGTAAATACTCCTATGGCACAGTTTCATTATTCAGACTCAGAAATTAATCCCGCATTATATCATTTTGTTATGCAGCCTTTTTATGTATTATTTGCAGTTCCATTTTATCTAGTGATGGGGCATACGATTGGGTTTTTTGATGCAAGAGTTCCCTTATTTATTCTTTTTATAATTCTTTTAGTTATGGCACAGTTTTTACAAAAGGACCCAGAGAAAAAAAGAGAATTTATGACGCTTCTTGCATTTAATCCTGCAATGCTAGGATATTTTATTGAAGGCCGTGATGATATTTTTATGTATACATTTTTATTTGCTGCTTTTTATCTTTTGTATAAAAAGAAATTTTCATGGGCAGGGTTTTTAATGGCATTAGCTTTTACTATAAAACAATCTGTTTGGCCCTTATTTCCATTTTATGTAGCCTTTCTTTATTTTTCTTCAAAAAATATTAAAAAAACGATTATTTGGCTTATCCCATTTTCAATCTTAATTCTTGCAATTATTGGACCTTTCTTTTTTTGGAATCCAAAAGCATTTTTAGATAGTACAATTTTCTATTTATCTGGAAATACTACTCACAGTTATCCAATTGCAGGATATGGGTTAGGAATGTTGTTATATCAAGCTGGAATTATTAAGAATGTTCATCAACAATATCCATTTACAATTTGGCAAATTATTATTTGTTTGCCTTTGCTCATTGGACTTATTATCTGGCTTGGGAAAAAAGTTTCAGTAGTACGCCTTATTTTATCCTATGGCATATTTCTTTTTGTGTTTTGGTATTTAAATCGCTACTTTAATAACAGTCATGTTGGATTCTTGTCTATGGTTTTTATAACAGCCTATTTCTGGCCAAATACTTCTTATGATCACGCTGCTTAACCCATTGCTCTAGCTTTCTTTTATTCATCGCTCCATTTATTAATAAAAAAATTACAGTATTAAAAATTAACAAAGAAAAAGAATTAGAAGTATTTAAACAGCTTTTGCCTTAAAATAAAAACAATCAAAAATAGTATAAATGCTGTTGCCGAAATAATTGCCCCAAAAATAAAAGATAAAGGTTTATAGATAAAAGTTACAATATGATTTCCCTGAGGAATGACTACTGCTCTAAATGAATAATTAGCGCGAAGAACGTTTGCATTTTTACCATCAATAATTGCATACCAACCTGGATAATAATTATCAGTTAAAACTAAAAGTGATTTTGCAGATGCTGTAGTGTTAATAACAATTTTATTGGGTGAATACGTCGAAATTTTTGCATTCCCTAAAAAGTTAGCTTGTGGGACGACTCCTGCAATGCTTTTTTCAAGAACTACAGAATTATTAATATCAAAATTTGAATCAAATAATTTTTTAAGTAAATTTGTATTAGAATTTTCAACTACAAAATTATTTACAATATAACTTCTTGGTAAAGAAGATGGATTATTATTTATATGCCAAAATCTATCATGCCATATGGTGTTTGATTGATTATTATTTGTATTAGAATAAATAAAATACTTTGTTCCTAATAGATTTAGTAGTCTTTGTCTTCTTTGCAAAGTATTTGGATTTGTTTTCTCATCATTAATTATTTCTACATCACTTCGTTTAAGAGTATTTGGTAATAAACCAAGATTAGCATATGCTACCAGTTGCCCGTATCTGCTGTTATATAAAGGATCATAATATTGAGGGTCATAAAAATGGAAATAACTTGCAAAATCTGTTTTAATGTTTGCATCTCCAAACCCAAATACTCTGTCTAAATTTGCTTTTGTTTGTATAAATGATAAAAGACTGGTTGTTGGTAAAAGAGTGGTCTTAGGAGAAAAGGGTAGAAATTTTTCTGCATTATAAAAGCCGATTGCAAAAGTAAGGAAAATTGATAAAAATATAAAATACTTTTTTATATTTTGTTTAATTAACGAAAATAGAAAAAATGCAATAAATAACGTAAAAATAAATATTTCTAAAGATGTGTTTCTAAAAGATACTTGTCTACATGCAACAATTGTTACATTCGCTCCACATGAAATATGTTTTACGTAAAGTATAAATGTAACTAGTCCTAAAACAAAAATCCCCAAAAAATAAGGGAAAATGAATTTTATTGTTTGTTTAAATGTAAATTTTTCCTGAATCCATGTATGTAGACCAAAAGCTGCCAAAACGCTTAGAGAAAAAGTTGTTAATAAAAATACCCTAGAAGGGACTCCTGTAGAAAGAATTGGTATTGGAATTTGAAAAAACAGTTTAGGCAAAAACCAATTAAGAGTAGATAATGAAGTCACAATTACAATAACCCAATTAAACGTAATAAGGGGATTCTTTTTCTTGTATAAACTAAATATTGCTAAAAAAACAGGGATAAGTCCAACATATGCTGCTGTTTCAATATAATCTCCGTATCCCCAATAATTATATGTTGCCTGATTGCCAAAATAATTAGGAATTAAGATTGTTACTAAATTTTGTATTGGCAGTAGATATTGTTTAAAAATAAATTGAGAAGAATTTGTATTAATTGATGCATGTAAAAATAATTCTAAAGTTGGAATAAGTTGTATTGAAGCCATACCGATTCCTAAAAAGAATAAAATCAAAAGACTTATATACTGTTTTATATTCCTAAATTTAAGAAGCATATATACAATAGTAAAAATTAAGACATATAAGATTATTTGAGGTTGCCCTGAAATAAACATAAAAAGAATAATAAGGGGGATAAAGAAAATTTTCTTACTTTGTCGATTTTGTAAATAGTCTTCAAGTATAAAAAGCAATAAGGGAAGGCATGAAAAAACATACAAGTATTCTCCATATAAAAGTCGTACAATTACAACTCCTGAAAGCATTAAAACAATTGATCCAAATATTGCGGAGGCGGTCTTTAATTTAATCTTCTTAAGATATAAATACATAAAACTTCCTAGCAATATTTCTTGCAAAAATATATATAAACTCCATGCAAGCCAGAGAGGAAGAGCTAAAAATAATAGGTTAAAAGGAGTTAGAAATCCAGCATGCATGACTGCTAGAAAAGGCATTCCTGCTCCATTAAAAGGGTTCCAGAGAGGTAATTGTCCAAGTTTTATAATGTATGCAAAAAGCGATTTGTAAATTATTAACTGCCTAAATACATCATCAGCCACTGCTTTATGGGCTATGGTTATAGTATTTCCAACCAAATGGTCTTGTTTCCACGGTTGATACCATGCCAAAAGATAATCACCCGGGAAAGGAATAAATGTTTTAACAAAAAACTGCCAAAATAAAGAAGTTGATGCAATAATTATTACTAAGAAAGAAAATAGATTATTTTTTTTCATATAGTATTTTGAGCATTACTGCATAAATAATTAAGCTAGTCACAGTTGTAATAAAAGCTATCATCCATTGGAAAGTGCTATTACTTATTGTTGTATAAGGCATAAAAAATAATTTCATTGGGTGCCACACAATATATAAATTAATCCAATTAAGTATACTTAAAAATATATAGAAAAAAGATAAATACATTTTTTTTGTAAATAATAATGGAAAGAAAACAAAAAAAGGATATATATATCTTTCATGCATATTAGGCAAAAAAACAAAAATTAATAAAGATACAATAGAAAAGATTACAAAAATATTATAAATGCTTATTTGTTTACGATTGTAAAAAAAATAAAAAATTGGGATACAAAACAAGAAAAAAATTGCGGCTGCATAATAAAATAAAGGAATTCCTAAAAATAACACAGAGCTTAATGGAGCATTTGTTAAATTGA
>JAKAEF010000074.1 GCA_021820025.1 bacterium
AAAATGCACCATTGATTAACAATAAGCTTTTCTTCTAAATTAGAGTCAATATTTTTTTCTGTAATAACAACAGGACCTTTAAACGGCCATTTTTTTAATTTTTGATTGGAAAATGCCTCAAAAAATCGCATGTTATATTTAAGTGGATTTTCTTCCTTAATACAGGCACCAAAGCATTTTTTTAATCTATAGGCAAAGCATGATCCTTTTGTCTTTTCAAGACCAAGTAATTTTTCACAAAGATTATATGCTAAAGCTAGAGAAATTAAAAAATCTTTTGCTTGTTTCTGAGATGTAAAAATACCTATAATGTTTTCTGAATGATGCAGAGCAGACTCATCTAATTCTTCCATAATAACTGTTTCAAAAGAATCACTATTTTGGGTATGAGTTAAAACGGTTAAACGTTGTTTTATCCGAAGTTTTCGATTATATAACGGTTGCAATTTTTTTACGAGTTCTGACTCTTTAACAAGTGCACCAAGTTCTCCAGCTGTAAGAATAGTTTCTATATGTTTTATTTGACGACTTACATTCATTTCTTTAGACGACAAGTGATCAGATGTAAAATGTGACAAAACTCGAGTTCTTAAATTTTTGCTTTTTCCAACATACAATGGACTTCCGTTTTCAGAATAAAAAATATAGACACCAGGAACATCATGGAGTTTGTCTAATTCTTCTTGTGCAAGACCAACAGGTAAAGATGGTTTTCCCATATGGGCGGCAACTGCTGTCTCTAAAATATTTTTAGGAATTTGTTTTTTTAGTGCTTTATAAAATTCCCATAAAATAAAAGCATCATCAAAGGCTCTATGACGGCTTTTACAGGTAAATCCAAATCTTTCAATAATGGCATCTAAATTATGGTGTTGGTATTGAGGGAAAATAGTTCTGGAAAGTTTTGCTGTACAAAACATTTTAGAAGAAAAATTACTTCCTGTTCTTCTAAATTCATTTTTTATAAATCCATAATCAAAGCGCACATTGTGTGCAACAAATACACAATCTTCTAACAACTCTTTTACTTTTTCTTTAACATCTTCAAATAAAGGAGCATCTTCTAAATCTTCTTTTCTTATGCCGGTAATATGAGTAATTGTTGGAGAAATATGCACTAAAGGATTAACCAATGTAGTAAACTTTTCTACAACTTTATTCTTCTCTACACGCACAATACCTATCTCTATTATCCTGTCATGAGTAATACTAAGACCGGTTGTTTCTACATCAATGAAAGCAAGTTTTTGAGGCAGCATAGGAAAAAGATCATAGCAAAATTTTGTTCTAAAAAAAAGTGTTGAGTCTATGCACACACGAGATGAGAGAAGGATAAGCAATTAAAGCACATTTGCTTCAAGAATCTTCAAATTGAGAACATCATTTTTATAGGTAAAGACAAATTCAACTGGCTTATTTTGGTTGTTGGTAACATACAAATTTTGCAATTGGCTAGATCCTGGAGCATCAGGTGAATAATAGATAGCTGTTCCATATTGTCGTGCAATATCAGGGATTACAGCAAAATTATGGTTTGTTGGTGCATTCACATCTAATTTGGCATCTCTGGCAACCCAGTTAATAAGGGAAGCTAAATGACAAACTCCGTCTGCAACAAGATATCCGTCAGATACAAAGCCTTCAGAACTGCCAAAATGAGCACCAGTTGTTTTTACCACTTTACCTACATACTGTGGCAAAATTTGATCATGGTATGCAAATGTTTGACCAGGATTTAAAGTAAAGGTATAGGTAAACGGAGCTTCAACCTTATTCCAATCTACTTGGGATCCACTTTTCATTGTTCCATCCATATATGCCATAGTAAGAAGGATATTTTCCTTAAACACATTACTAACGTATGAGTTTGAATACCTATCATTCATAGGCATGTTTTCTGAGCCTAATACATGCTGCACAGGCACAGATGTACCCATAGCATTGGCAGTTAATACAGAAAACATGGTTAAAATAGATAAAAGGTTGGGAAACATAATTAAATACAGGCCTATAGAATTAAACCTGTAGTGGAGAGTATATCAAACTATAAGATAAAAGTCAAGTCTACGAGAAGGCTTTTTGAGGCTAAATCTAGTCCTTATTTACCTGAGATCTTTCGTAAGATAAATCCTAAAGGTGTAATTCCGCCTAATACTTCCCAGATAATATCTGGTGTACCTGTTCCAGGCAATTGAGAAGGTGTTGTTGGAGCATACACTGCACCTAATACTTGTCCATTTGTTGTTGTGCCTTCTGAGCTTACATTTATATTGTTATTGTTTGTATTGTTGTTGTTATTTGTGTTGCTTGGGTTATTGTTAATAACTGGATTAAAGTTAATGCTTTGGTTTTGATACTGTAATTGCTGTTGGCAAACTACGACTGCTACTCCGTTAAGATACACAGTAACTGGTGTGCAGTTAGCTATAGTTGTAGGTGCTGGTGTATTTGTAGGTGTTGCTGTTGGGATAATAGTACCAGTTGGTGTAAGGGTAGGTGTGTTTGTAGGCATAATTGTACCTGTTGGAGTAAGAGTTGGTGTTTCTGTTGGTTGCACAGATGTTGGTGTTGCAGTTGGCGGCACAGTGGTAGGTGTTGCTGTAGGAGGAACAGTAGTTGGAGTAGCAGTTGGTGGCACAGTAGTAGGTGTTGCTGTAGGAGCCTGGCAACTAACACCTGTATTATACCAACCTGCGTTAATAAATCCTATGTTTGCTCCAGGGTAGTATCCATAATAATTATCTATAGCTAAATCAGTTTGATATTCCCCACAATTTTTATATCCACTTCCAGGCATGGCTTGCTCTGGGGAATAATTAGAACCTCCTGTTGTAAGGTATTGAGTCATGTATCCATGATCTGATTCTCGTCTATTTCTTAAACAGGCATAATGACCTCCCCATGGATCCCATTGTGGACCTCCTGGAGTTCCGTCGACAACACTTGGACAGAAATATTGAATAACGTGGTATTGTACATTCTTCATTGAAGACCATTTTGGGTCAATATTAAATGCGACAAAATAAGAATCTGGTTGAATGTTTTCTTTTGTAGACTGGTCCCAAATTCTTCCATCTGTATAGAACCAGTTACCAGGATTACCGCTTTGAAGAACTGCTGCTTGAGTTTGTTTTACTGAGTTTGGGCCTATTGCATACAAATAACCGCCAATAAGACCAAAAGTGACTAAAACAAGAAGAATTCTAAATATTTTTAATTTCATAAAAAATACCCGTACAGATGTGGATTATATATTATACCTATAATATTTGCAATAGGGATAGTTTTTGTTACAAAATTACTCATATCTTATACATTTCAAGCTGAAAGATCTTGTAATTATGTGTATCTTGGTAATTATCTATTAAAAGCTTATAGCATTTAATCAAATCTTTACATTCTCTTTTGTATAAGTTTTTTATGCGGCCTACATGAAAGTTTTGTAAGAGGAATTTAAGAACTATAAGAATGCTATAATAGCATCATGAAGAGAATTGCACTTATTTCCTTTCACACATGTCCTCTCTCGGCAGAAGAAGGCAAAGAAACAGGCGGAATGAATATTTATGTTTTAGAAACAGCAAAAAATCTCTCTAAAATGGGTTATATGGTTGACGTATTTACCCGAGATCAAGATGAAACCCGTGATAGGATTGTCGTAGTCAATTCTAATTTTAGAGTCATTCATTTGGATGCAGGTCCAAAAACAAACATTCCTAAAAAAGAATTAATTTCGTATACAGATGAATTTGTTGAAAGTTTTAAGCAGTTTGTTAAAAAAGAAAATACAACATATGAGCTACTTGATTGTCACTATTTCCTGTCGGGAATAATTGGAATAGAAATACAAAAATTATACAAAAAGCAAATTCCTCTAATTATGACATTTCATACATTGGCACTTATGAAAAACCTTGTTGCAAGAACACCAGAAGAGCAGGAAAGTGTTGATCGAATAACTATAGAAAAAGAATTAGTTAAAAAGGCGTCTGCTGTTATCTCTCCAAGTGAAACGGATAAAAAATATTTACAGTATCTGTATGGATGTAAAGAAGAAAAAATTAGTGTTATATGCCCTGGAGTAGATATCTCACTTTTTAAACCTATGGAAAAAGAATTTGCAAAGCAAAAAATAAGAGCGGATCTAAAAACAAAAATTATTCTTTTTGTCGGGAGAATAGAGCCATTAAAAGGAATTGATACATTAATGTATGCACTCAAAATACTTCTGGAAAAAGAGAAATATGGAAATCTTATGTTGTGGGTTGTTGGTGGAGATATCTCACAAAGGAAAGAATTATGGTCAGAAGAGTTAAAAAAATTAGAATCATTAAAAAAATTGTTAGATATCGGTTGTTCTGTAAAATTTGTGGGTAGAAAGCTACCTGAAGAATTACCATTCTATTACAACAGCGCAGAAGTTGCTGTCGTTGCTTCTCAATACGAATCGTTTGGTATGACGGCTCTTGAGGCAATGGCATGTAACACGCCAGTTATAACAACAGATGTTACCGGTGTTTCTAACATTTTAGACGAAAAACACGAGCCACTTATTGCCTCTGCCGGAAATCCTTTGTATTTAGCATCTCAAATTGAATATTTATTAGAAAATAAAAAAGAATCTACTGTTCTAAGTGAAGATTTATACAAAAAAGTGCAGGATTTAAATTGGCCAAATGTGGTTGAAAGAATAATTACAGTCTATAAAAAATTCATATGATACCGCAAACTATTTATTTAATGAGACATGGTTTGGCAACTCATAGCACAACAGGATATGGAGACACAATTTTGACAGCAACTATTTTGCCAGAAGCAATTCCCGTTGTTAAAAAAATTGCAGAATATTTAAAAGACAAACCAACAAATGCAAATTTTTCTTCCGAATTTTTACGTTGCAAACAAACAGCAAAGATTGTAACAGATATTACGAACAAACAATTTGAATTTGATAAAAGATTAAATGAATTTTATGACGAAACATTTTTGCAATTTAAAGAAAGATTACAAAATTTTATAGAGGATTTAGAACAAAAAAATGTTCCTCATGTTTTAATTTGCACGCATGGTGCTGTAATTGCAGGATTGAAACATTTGCTACTTCGAAATACTGTATTAGAAGAAAATCTATTAGATTTTGCAGTGCCAAACGTTTTAACAACCATAGAAAACGGGAAAATTCACGAAATAGATTTTTCTTAATAGCCTCAATTTAAAATTCCTAATTGACAGTTATATTAGCTGGTGCTATAACGATACGCAATTGTAATAAATTATATGAGATTACCTTGGAGTAGACGATTGTGATGATGACTTAGAAACCCATTTGTAGATGGCTGATGCAATGAACAACAAAAGAGGAATGCCCAATCTCGTTGATC
>JAKAEF010000075.1 GCA_021820025.1 bacterium
TATTCTTCCAAATGCTTTATAACTGCTTTAATTAATTCTAAAATTTTTTTATTAATATTCTCTACATTGTTGAGATTATGTTTGTCCATATTAGTAGATAATTATACACCATTCGTAAAGCTAATCTTTTTCTTATTCCTACAGGCTAAAATGCATTTTTTTAAAAATTGACCTTATTTTGTAAAAAATAGAACTCCTTTGCAGTAAATTTGCTTTATTTACCAATACTTTTTGTGCATTCCGGGTATATTTTTTAAAGTATTTATATTTCCCCTATTGACAATAATAATTGCTGGGTGTATAAAATAAGTAATCTTCAACGCTGAAGCCCCAGAGAACAAAGACGTCCTCAGGAATTTAAAATATGCCAAAAACAGCAACAACAAAATCAACAATACCAAGCGTTCCAGAAAACGCACCATTAAGAAATTTCTTAGAAATTCCTTATGACCTATTAGAAGAAATGAATTTGGCTGCAAAAGCAAAACGAGACTCAGTTTCTCCAGAAGACCAAGAAGCAGAATACAGAGAATATCTTCAAAGCGAAAAAAGAATTAAAGCAGTTACGCTTTGCTTTACCGATATTGAAGGAAAGCTGCACATGTTGGATTATGATAAAAAATTCTTACTAGATAGTGCAGATAATTTAACCTTTGACGGCTCATCTATTAGAGGCTTTACCCAACAAAGCGAATCAGATTTAAGACTTAGTATTGACTGGACCAGCTTTATTTGGCTACCTGTAGATATTTTTGGCCCAGGCAAAGTGGTTATGTTTGCAAACATTATGAATAGAGCTCGTGGCCAGTATGAATCTGACTTTAGAGGCATTTTGCAAGCATACACAAGAGAATTAAAGAAAAAACAAGATTTAACAGCATTTGCATCTGCAGAAATTGAAGGATTTTTGTTAGACGGCGTAAACGCAGAACAAAACTACAACAGCAAAGACGGATTTTCATTAATTTCTACCGGCGGATATTATCATTCACTTCCACTAGATAGATTAAAGCAATTTATTGATTCATCTGCAGAAGCACATAGAGCAATGGGCTTTAAAAACGAAAAAGATCATCCAGAAGTTGCACCAAGTCAGTTTGAACTTAACTTTTCTTACGCAGAAGCATTACGAGCATGCGACCAAATTCAGTTATACAAATTGGTTTGCCGACAGGTTGCCAATAAAATGGGAATGACAGCAAGCTTTTTGCCAAAACCAATTGTTGGGGTAAATGGAAGCGGCATGCACACTAATTTCTCTCTTGCAAAAGGCGGAAAAAATATTTTCTATGGCGGCAAAGAAGGAAAAGACGGATTGTCCCCTGTTGCATGGGACTTTTTAACTAGCGTATTAAATCATGCACAAGAAATCTGCTTAGTCTTAAATAGTAGTGTAAATGCATACAGAAGACTTGATCCACACTTTGAAGCGCCAAATCAAATTAAAGTAAGTCCCATTGATAGAGGAAGTATGATTAGAATTCCTGTTGGAAACGAAAAAACTTCTAGAATTGAAGTAAGAAGCGTTGCTCCTGATGCAAATCCATATTTAGTACTCTACACATTAATTAGAACAGGACTCGAAGGAAATAAATTAGTCTTAGGTAAAAGACCACGAGAAAAATACTTACCAGGTAATATTTATGACGCAATGAAATTCTTTGCAAAAAGTGATTTTGTCGCAAAGGTTTTGGGAGAAGGAAACAAAGAAAAATATCTTAAATTTAAGCAAGCTCAGGCAGACAGATGTGCAAAAGAATTAGGAACAAAAGTAAAAACAGGTGAAGTGGTATTTCATCATGAAGTAACTAATCAGGTTCTCTGGAACAACTTCTAATCTAAGTAGAAGAACTTAACTAAGGTCGGTAATTTTGTTAAAAAGCCACAAAAGAATAAGTCCAATAATTAAAGAGATTACAGCAGAAGAAACAATTGGCATTTGGTCAAAAATTCCCCAAATTCCCCGCCATACCAATACAACACCCGCAACAATAATAACCTGAAAAATTGCTTTGTGTTTTCTTGCTCTTGTTACAAAAAATCTTTGAAAAAAATTTAACTCTGTGGTTACCGCAGCCTCTTCTGCAACTACTACCTGCTCTTTTTCTAAAATTTTCTTAATTGCAGGCTTTATTTTAAGAAGTGCTTCTGCTTCTTCTGTTATTTTTTTCTCTTCTGCAAGAATTTGTTTTTCTTTTCGTGCTACTTCCTTTAAAATTGTATCTGCCTGAGACATAGTTATATTATATTTTATTTTTGCCGTGATACAATAGGGATATGACAATTTCTCTTCTTATTATTCTGGCAGTTTTGATTATAGGCTTTATCCTTGTCTTGGTTTTTATTAATTATAAATTGTCTAACCAAAAAACAAATCTTGATCCTACACTTATTGAATGGATTAAAAGCATGCAGCAATCGGTAAATCATAATTCCCTGCAAATGACCAAAGTATTGCAAGAAAACAGCCGCCAATTAAATGAAAGGTTAGACAAAGCAGCCTATGTAATTCAAGAAGTTAATAAGGAAGTAGGCAAAATGACAGAAATCGGCAGAAACATGCAAGAATTGCAGGACTTTTTAAAAAGCCCAAAACTAAGAGGAAATATTGGCGAACAGGTATTAAAAGATTTAATTTCTCAAATTTTTCCTAAAAACAGTTTTTTCTTACAATATCAATTTAAAACTGGAGATAAAGTAGATGCGGCAATTAAAACTGATGCAGGAATTTTGCCAATTGACTCTAAATTTCCAATGGAAAATTTTCAAAAATTTGTAAAAGCGAAAACAGAAGAAGAAAAACAACTGTATAAAAAAGAATTTGGCAAAGATGTAAAAAAACATATAGATGCAATTGCCAAAAAATATATTTTGCCAGATGAAGGAACTATGGATTTTGCTTTAATGTATGTACCAAGCGAGGCGGTTTTTTATGAGATAGTAAACATAGATGATTTGGTTGAATATGCCAGAACCAATAGAATATTTATTGTTTCTCCAAGCACATTATATGCTCACTTACAAACTATCTTACTTAGCTTTGAAGGCAAAAAAATTGAAACAAGGTCTAAAGAGGTATTTAAATTACTAAGAAGTTTACAAATTGATTACACAAAAGTAAATGAATCTATGGATGTATTGGGGAAGCATTTAACCAATGCCTCTGCGCAGTTTCATAATGTACAAAAGGGATTTTCATCATTAGGCACAAAATTGGTCTCTACAAAGCAAATAGATGAGCTATCCGCAGAATCAGAATAATATCCTATAGCTTGAATACTTTCCTTTGTTTTTGTATAATACCCCCATGCCTGTAGAACCTCAAGGGCCAACAGTTGAAACGCCAGAATCAAGAGCAAAACAGCTTGCTATTCTTACTGCAATTCATGCTCAATTAAGTCAGGATAGCCAACTATTTTATAATTATTCTTCATGGTATGGAACGCAACAATTTGCATCACAGCAAAGACGCATGTCATCTGTTTCTCCTGTGGTATTGCCAGAACGTATAATACGTTTTTATGGGCTTAGAGAACAGCAACAAGACCCTACAGCAACTATTGCTGATATTGGATTTATTTCTGGATTTAGCCATGTAGTCAATATTGTTTTTCCACACATAATTAATGCTTTTAAACCAGATAACGAGGCAATTCCTCCTATCCCACAAGATTGGACATGGGAAAGAACACCAGAGGCAAAAAAACAACAAATTTTGGCACAAAGAGAGGCGCAACGAATAGCATATGCAAGAATTCGGACAGAAGTACTAGCAAGTCCTCTGGGACTGGTAAATATTCTTGAAAGATATATCCAAGAGAATTTACCTTCTCACTCTATAGATAGGTATGCAGCAGAAAGAGCAATCGCTGGAATTAAAAAATTATATGCAGCACAAACCTATTTACATGTTATTCCTCAAGAAGAAGTTTAATATCCGGTAAAGTGGTCAACTTTTATTTTTTCCTCTTCAATTCCTATTTTTTGCAACATTTCAACAGTGCCATCTACCATTGGCGGCGGACCAGCGACCATAAAAATAGGCTTAGACAAATCTTGTACATATTTTTTTATAAGTTCTTCTGATATTCTTCCTGTCTCCCCTTGCCAAGAAGAATTCTCTGGATGACTAATGGTATAAATAACGTTTATGTTTTGATTTTGTTGTTTACATTTTTGTAATTCTTCTAAAAATATTAGTTCTGCAACAGTTGAGAAAGAAACAAAAAGAGTTAATGGCATTTGCAACTGTTTTTTTGCAGCAAAGGTAAGCATGCTATGAAATGGCGTTATCCCGATTCCTCCTGCTAATAAGACTCTGGGAGTTAGGTCTTCTTCTGGCAATAAAAAGCCACCCATTGGTCCAAAAAATTGTACTTTTTGCCCTACTTGAAGATTGGAAAAGTATTTTTTAAAATCACTCACTTTTGTTGCATCGTCAGAAATTTTTGTTGAAATTAGTAAGTAATTTTCTAATGGGGAAGAACACGTAGTAAAATACCGAAAACTTCCCTTATCATCTGTAGGTGTGATTGGTAAAGTTACGCGTGTATATTGTCCTGGTTTAAAGGAATAATCAGGATTTTTTGTTTTGTCAAAATAAAAAGAATAGGTTTCTTTTGCAATTTGTTCTTTTTTTATAAATGGAAGAGTAAAGGGTGCCGGCATAGTGGAAATATAATACTCATTTTAACCCTATCTTGCAAATTAACATAAAAGCTACTATTATACCTGTATGCAAAGCATTAAGGGTCTTGTTATCGCAGCAATCATTATTGCAGTTGTTATTGTTGGTGGAATCTTTTTCTTTGCAAAACAAAATCCAAATACTTCAAATAGCACACCAACTCCTACAGCAACACAGCAGGCAGAAAATGCAACGGTTATTACTCTTACAAAAACAGGCTTTACACCAAATAACATAACAGTTAAAGCAGGAACAACAGTTAAATGGGTAAATAACAGTGGTGCTGTTGGGCAGGTAGATTCTGACCCGCATCCTGTCCATACATCATACCCTGCAATGAATTTCCAACCATTTAGTGAAGGCTCATCTGTTGAATTAGTTTTTGATAAAGCTGGAACATATCATTATCACAATCATCTTAATCCATCCCAAACCGGAACAATTACAGTCCAGTAATTTACTTTTTAAGTTTTTCTGTTATTACAAATAATATGCTATGTCGGATAAAAGGCAATTAAATCCTCAACAAGTTGAAGCAGTCACGTATGGCAATGGTCCGTTACTTATTATTGCCGGAGCAGGAACCGGAAACACAACCGTTAT
>JAKAEF010000004.1 GCA_021820025.1 bacterium
CCGCTTTTTATATCGAAAACATTGGTGTATCCCATTTTTACCATAAAATCAACTGCATATACACTTCTAGAGCCGCTAAGACAGTAGACGTATATTTTTTTCGATTTATCGGCTATTAGTTTTTCTATCTTTTTTGGTATTTCATCAACCGGTAGATTAATGCTTTTGGCAATTTTTCCTTTTGCATATTCTCCTGTTGTTCTTACATCTAACAAAATAATGTCTTCTTTGTTCTCAATTGCTTTTTTAACTTCTTCTGCTATAACTTGCGGAACTTTTGGATATAAAAAATCAAACATAATACTTGACATAATACATTAGAGAATGCTAATATGTCAATATGCAAAATAACATTGTCTCAGCATTTGCAAATCCAGTCAGATTAAAAATTATTTGTTGCTTGGAAAAGAAAAGTAAAAGCGTTGAGGAGTTAATTTCTACATGTAATTTGGCACAATCTGCAGTGTCTCAACATTTAAAAAAATTAAAAACAGCAGGTCTTATTAAAGACGAAAGAAAGGGTAAATATGTCTATTATTCTCTTGTTTATCCAAAAGCGGCAGTGATAGCAAAAGAATTAGAAAAATTTTTAAAGGAAATTACAAAATGAAATTATCATATTTTAGAAAAAGTAAATATTCTCTTGAAGAAACAATAAAAAATCTTTTAGAAAATACTTCAAAACAAAATTGGAAAATTATAGGAGAAGCTACCTTTCCTGATAACAGTGGGAAAATGATTCTAATTTGCAAACCAGAATGGGTAAAAATTCTTTTAGAAAAAGACAGCAATCTTATTGGCTTTCTCCCCTGCGCGATAAGTATTTTTAAAAAGGGAAAAGATATTATGATTGGTTCGGGACAACCTAATGTTATACAAGCGCTTACTCAAAACAAAGAAATTGCTTTATTGGCAGAAAAAGCAGAAAAATTAATCAAAGATCTTATTCATGTATCAGCCGGAGTTGAAGAATTAAAACCAAAACATGTAAAACTATATTCAACCATGACATGTCCCTATTGCAAAATGGAAAAATCATGGCTTGACGAAAACAAAGTAAAACATGATATTGTATATGTAGACCTGAACCCTTCAGAAGGCCAGAAAATGGTCGAAAAAACAGGTCAAATGGGCGTCCCTGTTACCGAAATCCAGTACGAGGAGGAAGAATCTGAGTACATTGTTGGATTTGATAAGACACGTCTTTCTCAAATTCTTGGTTTGTAAGGAGGTGAGGATATGTTAAAAAAACTTCAAAATGAAGGGAATGCAGACAGAATTATTCGTTTTATTCTTGGGTTAGTACTATCGTTAATTTCTTATACTTATTTTTCGGGAGTAATACAAACTATTTTATATATTGTTTCTGCAATTCTCATAATTACCGGAATAACGGGAATTTGTTTGATTTATATGCTTTTTAATATAAAAACTAACAAATAAAAATTTTTAGTTTGTGTTTTTTTAAAAAATCTGCTAAACTAAAATAGTTTTGCGATATATAAATTTTTTATTATTTTTCTCCAGTTGCAATTCATCGTTACGTAATAATTTAAATTCTTTATGACAGCAATTAAAAATACAGCATATATAGATATACCGTGTGAAAGATGTGGAAGCAAAAAAGCAATTGCAAGAACATGGAAAGAAACTATTGCAACTTTTACAGGGACCACAGAAGTAGAATTTTCACAAATTATTTGTACAAATGCAGAATGTCAAAGATTGTTTAATGAAAATATCCAAAAAGAAGAAAAAAAGAGAAATGAAATAAAGCTACAACGTGAAAAAAGAGAAAAAGACAGAAAAGATGTACTTCATTTACGAAGCTCTCAAAAAATTAAATCAAAAATTTAATTTCTATTTATACTAAATATTTTTAAGTTAGTAAGTTTCTTGTTTTAAATGAACTAACCCATTGTCTATTTCTATATATTGCCCAACTCCGTGTCTAATGATTCCTGTATTTGCAAAATTGTTTTTTAAATCAATTTCTGCAGCATGAGTATGCCCGCAAATAAAAATTGTGCTTTTAAAATTGGATTTAGAAATAGATTTTTTTATTTTATGATTTAAATATTTAAAAAGAATTTGTAGAATTTGTTTGCCAAAGATTTTTGTTAAATATTTTTCAGTATCTGTATGAATAATTTGAATAAAAAATTTTGTATAGAATAAATTCCTGAATGGTTGTACAGCTTTTACTTGCGCAATTTTACTAGCAAATTTGTCTCCATGAATTACAATAAATTTTTTCTTATTTTCTGTAAATGCATACTGGTCTGTTTGTATATTAGAAAATAAAAAAACTCTTTTATCTGATTTTATTTTTTTATCATGGTTACCGTATACATAAACGGTTTTTTTCTTTTTGAGAAGAGGAAACAATTGGTTCCATTCTGAGTTTAAAAATTCATCAAAACTCATTAATGTCGCTTCCCAAAAATCCCCTGCAATAATAACTTTATCTGCTTTTTGAATAATCTTCTTAAGAAAATTAAATTTTTTTAAATCAAAATCTCTATGTAAATGCGTATCAGAAAATACAATTGTTTTCATGAGAATTTGATTGTATCATAGCCACAATCTTTATGCTTACTTGGATAGTTTTTTAATAAAATAATGATATGAAAAATATACAAAATTACAAAGAATTCCAAAAAAAAATGTGAGCATTAATAATTGCAAATTTGTTAAGACATGGAAAGTATTTTTAATTACAGCTGGTAAATTTGTAACAATATCCCAACTATTAAGACGTTGTATTCTTCCTAAAACCATTCCAAAAGCAATCACAAAGTTTAATACTATAAAAATGACTGCCTTATGCTCTTTCTTGACATATTTTTTAAATGACTTTTGCAATAATACTTGTTCAAAAAAAATAAAACTTACAATAAATGTAATTATGGCAATAATCATAAGTAAAAAATATTCTATAGTTAATAAAATTTGATAAAAAAGAATTACTCTTGGCAAATCCCTATATAAATGAATAATGTCCGTAAGCATATAAATGCTATTGGGGATAAATAAAAGCCAAATAATTCCAAAAATAACCTTTAACACCATTGGTTTTGCTTTATACATTAAAAAACCAAAAATTATGCCAATTACGGCAAGGCTAATGTTGTAGAGCATCCATGATGCGTTAAACAAAAGAAGATCCATATAATTATTGTAGACTACATCCCTCAAGCAATACAAATTCTTGAAAGAAAGGTAAAATTCCTTTATAATTGGGGTACTTGCTGCTCTAGCCAAGGTGGTCAAGGCACGTGTCTGAAGAACACGCTATCACAGTTCGACTCTGTGGGGCAGCACAATAATACGTATTGTGTACTTCTTTAAGCGACTATTCATGCCCCTTTTAAAGCATTTTTCTTACTATGCTACAATAATTTTATGAAACAGAATTTTAAGTTTATAGTTGCTTTTGCGATAGGTATAATTGCAGGATTTGGAATATTGCTTATCCTTCCCTTTATGCCTCTTCCGGTTAATAATCCACTTTTACGCGCTGTGGGAATTAAAAAACAGCAAATTGTCGGGTTCCTCCCATATTTTCTTGCTTATAGAGCCACCCATGATTACAATCCGTCGATTACTACACTAACCTACTTTGGGTTTACAGTAAATAATGATGGTCATATTGTGAAATTAATAAATCCTCATCAAGAAGACTCAGGATGGTATGATCTTAAAACAAAACAAATACAACAAAAACTTAAAGATGCAAAAGCAAATAATATTGTTCTTTCTGTTTCTGTTGTACAAGCAAATGAAGCAAGTATCTCAGCACTTATTGCTTCCCCTACAAAGCATGCGCTTAATTTAGTCTCAGATTTACTTCCTGTTATGGATCAGTATCATTTTGAAGATGTAAATGTAGATATAGAAAGTTTTAAAACTGCTACAGCATCTGATAGCAGCCGTTTTACAACATTTATTAAAACATTTACCGAAGCAATTCATAAAAAAAATGGAGCAACGGTAACATTTGATATAGCTCCGATTGCTTTTATTAAACAAACAGCTATTAATCCAATAGAAATTGGGGAAATTGTTGATTATGTATTGGTTATGGGATATGACTTTCATACTGCTACATCATCAAACACAGGACCTATTGCTCCGTTGTACGGAGAAGGTATAAGTAATGAATTTGATATCTCTCATGCAATTACCTTAGCAAAACAAGAAATTTCATCAGAAAAATTGATTCTTGCTCTTCCGCTATATGGCTATGAATGGGATAGTTTAAGTAGTACTCCTGCAGCAGCTACAATTCCAGATACAGGACAGACCGCCAGTAACAGGCGAATCATGCAGACATTTACAACTTCTTGCCAAACATGTCTTGTTATAGAAGATCCTCTTTCACAGGAAAAAGATTTTATTTATCAGGAAAAGAAAGGCGATGCATATTATCACCATGCATTTCTTTTTGATAAAAATTCTTTCGCCAAACGGCTTACCTTTGCACAAAATCAAAAATTGGCTGGTGTTGGATTATGGGCATTAGGATATGAGGGAGATACAATACTTTTGCCTCTTACTTCTTATAAAGGGTTATATCATTTTGAATAATCAACGGATGCGAATGGTATAATTATTATAGTTAAAGCTTGCTACTTCACCTTTTGACAGGTGTACTACTTGAGAATTATTATTTGCATCGCTATATGCAAGAACAACTTTTCCAAAAACATTATAAACTTGCACTGTATTCTGTGTTGTGTCTGTTTGTATTGTAACTTGGGAAAGTCCAATAAGTTGTGTTAAAAGCCCTAAACTACGAATAGAAAAAATAGATGAAGAGGCAGTTGTTGTATACAAAATAGTTCCAGTCGGTTGTCTGACAACAAGCTCTTGAGGTAATCCATTAAGAAAATCAAATTGAGAATTTTTATTTAGTTTTATAGAAATTATTTCAGGAATAGTTATTGTTGCAGACCCTGTCGCATCTGTTGCAAGTGATTCTCCTTCTACAAGTGTAGGTGCTGTTTGTATTTCTTTAAAATCGGTGTCTTGTCTTCCCTCTTTCTTTACGCCTCCGAGAATATTTGTTATCTGAGCAGTAAGAGCATCTTTTGGAGGTTGCAAAACAGTATAAACTTTTTTAGGTACAAATGGAGCACTAATTGAGTGAATATACACAAATGCAATACGACCTGCAAAAAAAACAAAAATTCCTAGAATAAAAAAGGTAAATAAGATTATAAGAAATTTTCTATTCTTCCAAAAATTCATCGTATAAATTGTAGCACATTTACCAGAATACAATATTTTTATTCTTTCTTAAATAAATCTGCTATAATTGAATTGGTTTTATAGAAAAATTCATGCTTATTATAACCGGCACCATTGCATATGATTATATAATGGATTTTCCAGGTGCTTTTGGTGACCATATTCTCCCTGATCAAATTCATAAAATAAATCTCTCATTTATTGTAAGCAATTTTGAAAAACGACGAGGTGGTACAGCGGGAAATGTAAGTTATACGTTAGGACTTTTAGATACTCCCAATACTCTTTTTTCTATTGCAGGTAAAGATTTTACAGAATACGATGAAGCACTCCAAAAATTTCCCAGTATAGATACCAGTTGGATTTATGTAGACCACAATAAATATACTGCAACAGGTTTTGCTATGACAGATAAAAAAAATAACCAGATTTGGGGATATTTTTATGGAGCCGCAGATGGAATTGCAGGTTTGGAATTAAAAAAAGTAGCAAAACAAAATGATTTAGTATTAATTGGTCCTTCAGGCGCTGCCGGGTCCATGTCTTTGGTTAAACAATGTATAGAACAAAAAATTGAATATATGTTTGATCCAGGATTTATTTTAACTCAAGTAAGTGATGCCGAATTATCTCTTGGAGTAAAACATGCGTCTTATATTATTGGTAATGATTATGAAATAAATTTAATAAAAACTAGAGTTAAAAATTGGCAAAAATTATTTGCTGGGAAAGTAGTTATTACGACATTAGGAGAGAAAGGTGCAACTATTGAAACAAAAAAGAAAACATACAATATTAAATCCGTAAAGCCTAAAAAAGTTGTTGATCCAACAGGTGCTGGGGATGCATGGCGTGCAGGTTTTTTGAGTGGAATAGAAAAAAAGTTTGATATAAAAACTTGTGCACAAATGGGTGCAACTGCCGCATCTTTTGCAATTGAACAATATGGAACACAAGAACACAGTTTTACAAAAGAAGAATTTATTTCTCGTTATAGACAATATTCCGGTAATTTGCTATCTTTATGAGTATTGTTATGAAGACAAAGAATTATGATGTTAAAGATCTTTCCCTTTCTTCTGCTGGAAAATTAAAAATTGAATGGGCAGGTCAGCAAATGCCAGTTTTAAAAATTATAAGAGAAAGATTTTCCAAAGAAAAACCATTTAAAAATTACACAATCGCAGCCTGCTTACATATTACTTCAGAGACAGCAAATTTACTTATTACTCTTAAGGCTGCAGGAGCAACAGTAGTTGCATGCGCTTCAAATCCTCTTTCAACGCAAGATAGTGTTGCGGCAAGTTTAGTAAAAGATTTTGGAATTCCAACATATGCAATTAACGGAGAAAATAGTAAAACATATTATGATCATTTAAATTCTGTTTTGGATTACAAACCAAATATTACAATGGATGATGGAGCAGATTTAGTTTCTCTTTTGCACACAAAACGAAAAGATATTTTGCCTCTTATTATTGGCTCTTCAGAAGAAACCACAACCGGAGTTATTCGACTTAAAGCAATGGCACAAGATGGAGCATTAAAATTACCTGTTGTTGCAGTAAATGATTCTGACACAAAACATTTATTTGATAATAGGTATGGAACAGGTCAATCAACAATTGATGGCATAATTAGAGCCACAAATATTTTGCTTGCCGGAAAAACATTTGTTGTTGGTGGGTATGGCTGGTGCAGTAGAGGTATTGCATCAAGGGCAAAAGGAATGGGTGCCCATGTAATTGTGACAGAAGTTGATCCTGTGAGAGCGCTTGAGGCAGCAATGGATGGTTTTGTTGTTATGAAAATGGATCAGGCTGTAAAAATGGGAGATATTTTTGTAAGTGCAACAGGAGATAAACATGTTATTACTCTTGCACATATGAAAGACATGAAAGATGGAGCAGTTGTTGCAAACTCCGGACATTTTGACATAGAAATTGATATGGCGGGACTTGAAAAAATTAAAAAATCAAAACGAAGAATCAGAAATTCATTAGATGAATATACGTTATCAGGTAATAAAAAAATCTATATTTTAGGTGAAGGACGTTTGGTTAATTTGGCTGCTGCAGAAGGACATCCTGCTGAAGTTATGGATATGAGTTTTGCAAACCAGGCATTGGCAGCAGAATTTTTTGTAAAAAATAAAAGTAAATTACAAAATAAAGTGTACGTATTGCCAAAAGAAGTTGATCAAAAAGTTGCAGGGTTAAAACTTAAAGCAATGGGAATAAGTATAGATACATTAACTGCAGAACAAAAAACATATCTTTCCTCTTGGACAGAAGGAACAAAATAAGCTTTTTATTTAATTATTTTCTGCAATCTTAATAATTTCTTCATATGTTTTTTTTGTATCCAAATGGAAATTATTGTGTCCAACTGATTTTAATGTAATTTGGTTTGTACTATGTAAATGACTTCTTTTATGAGGTACCATTTCATCAAATCTTGCAGAAATACAGTAAATGTTTTTAGGATTTTTTATCTCTTCATTCTTAATTTCTTGTACAACATTACTGCTTGGTAGCAATTCTCTCCCTGATTTTATAAACGAAATAAAAATAGCTATTGGTGTTCCTTTGAGCGGAGCACCAAGTGAAATAAATTTATCTACTTTTTCCCAGCCATTATAATGTTGCAAATAGAGGTAACTTGTTATTCCCCCAGCACTGATTCCTACAAGAGTAAAATGAGTTAGCTTTTTTTCATCTACAAATGTTTTTAATTTTTCTGCACTTTCTTCAAACGTTCCCTTAAAAATTGGAAAGTTAACTATATATACTGCATAACCTTTTTTTCTTAGAAAATGTAACCATACTTTATGAAACGGATTGGGATTAAACCAGCGCTCAACAAAAAGAATTGTTTTTTTTGGATTATATGGATTTTCTTCTTTTGGTAATGGAATTGCTTGCGCAAAGGGATAAAGAATAATGAGAATCAATTCTTTTAATAGCTGTATGCCTATTTTCATATTATTGCGTAGGTGCTGTTTGCATAATTGCAGCAAGCTTTCTTTGTAATACTGTCCAGATTGGCTCTTCCTGACAAACAGATTGCAACGCTGTAATATCTTCTTGAGTTGGAAGAAGTGTTTGGCTTGTTTGATAATACATAATGCTTCTTGTATTACTGTTATGTTGTAATCCTAAAGCATGTCCCAATTCGTGTGTTAGTGTATGAATTAATTCTGCATGACTGTTATTAAAATAAATTGTAATAGAATTTGTTTTAGGGTCGTAGACACCTTCTTCAGGTTTAAACTGTAAATCCTGATTGTAGCTTTGGATAGTATTGTTTAATTGGGTAATATTACTGTTATATTGACTCGTTGAAATATTTAATTCTTTCGCCAATGCATTTAGTGTATTTGCTTGATCTTGCAGAGATTTTTGCTCTGTAACTAATTGTTGGTATATATCGGGTGGTGCTCCACCTTTTTTATTCCAATAATCTGCCTCACTTTTGAATTGGTCCAGTTGTGTTTGAAACTGCTGAGAAAGTCTATTATATTCTGCAATTTTTGGATCTATTGCATTTTTTTCATTTTGTACCTGCGTATTAAGATTTGAGATCTGAGTACTTACCTGTTGCCTTCCGTCAAAAATCAAATTTATTGTTAAGTTTCCTTTTGAAGCATATAAAAGCAATGATTTCTGTTCTGCTGAATTCCAAATTCCTGCTGCTTCCCCTACATCATAGGTAAACTGTTGTGTTGTTATATTAAATTGTGGATCAACTTGCCCAATTTTATACTGAATAGGAGTATTGCATGGAGAATAATAAACTATAGAATGAATAGTCGTTTCTAGAGGTTGTCTATAGGTATAAATTAATCCGCTTCCAAAGAAAATAAGAAGTAAAAAAATCAAAAGTTTTCTCATACTGGTACTATTGTAGGAAAAACTAAATTTGAATACAACTTATAACTGAATTTTAGAGAAAAGAAATGCTCCAAGGGATAACATAAGAACAGTTAGTATAGACAAAACTGCTATATCTATGCTCATTCCAAAGTGTGCACCAGTTCCTATTGCTGCTCGTAATCCATCAATTCCGTAAGATAAGGGGTCAAAAGTTGCAATAAGTTTTAAAAAAAATGGAATTCCATTTAAGGGGAATAATGCTCCCGATAAGAAAAATAATGGCATAACCAAAAAGTTCATAATTAGCTGGAATCCCTGCATGTCATCAAGCATGCTTCCGATTGCAGTACCAATACTGGTAAAAAGCATGGCAATTAAAAACATAAATAAAAATGCAACAGGAATGAGTTCTATATGCTCTGGTCTAAATCCAACCAACATAGAAAGGATAAAGACAACAACTCCTTGAATTAGTGCAACGGTTGCTCCTCCTAATGTTCTTCCAATCATAATGTAAATTCGTGGAACGGGTGCGACTAAGGTTTCTTTTAAAAACCCAAATTGCCTATCCCAAATAATCTCAACTCCTGAAAAAATTGAAGTAAACAAGATGCCCATGGCAATAACTCCGGGTGCTAGAAAATCTATATAATTTCCGTGGACTGCTTTTTGGTATAACGGTCCCATCCCAAAACCTAAAGCTATTAAAAATAGCAATGGTTGTCCAAGTGATCCAATAATTCTAGAACGATTTCTTATATATCGTTTTAACTGTCTTAACCATAAAATATAAATTGCTTTCATTTATCTTCCCCTCCACATTTTTCTATGTTCCCTTAATCTATCTGTTCCACTTGCATCTTCATCCCGAATTTGATGCCCTGTTAATGCTAAAAATGCTTCTTCTAAACTTTTTGTTTTTGTTTCCTCCCGTAGTTGCTTTGCTGTTCCCTGGGCAATTATTTGTCCATGATCAATAATTGCAATTCTGTTGGCTATTTTTTCTGCTTCTTCCATATAATGAGTTGTAAAAAAAATGGTTAGTCCTTCTTTTTTATTTAAATCTAAAATATATTCCCACATGTGATTTCTTGTTTGTGGGTCAAGGCCAATTGTTGGTTCATCTAAAAATAAAATTTTAGGATGATGCAGCAATCCTCTGGCTATTTCTAGTCTCCGTTTCATTCCTCCTGAGAATGTTTTTACTAAATGATCTTTTCTATCCCATAACTCAACAAATTCCATAAGTTGTTTAATCTTTTCTTCTTGCCCTTCTTTTATTACTCCATATAAGACTGCATGAAATTTCATGTTTTCATATGCGGTTAATTCATCATCTAAACTTGGATCTTGAAAAACAATACCAAATGCCTTTCTTACAGTATCTTTTTGTGTTTGCGCATTGAAATCTTCAATAAAAATATCTCCTGATGTTGGAGAAAGAATAGTTGTAAGCATTTTTATAGTGGTGCTTTTCCCTGCTCCATTCGGTCCTAAAAAGGCAAAAATCTCTCCCTTTTCAACAGAAAAAGAAATGCTTTTTACAGCCTCAAAATTATGAAATTTCTTTACTAAATTTGTAACTGAAATTGCAAGATTTGTGTTCATTTGATACGAAATTTACCAGGGGTTTTAATAAAATTAATATAACCGATTACAAATACTAATACAAGTGAAATTGTTATAAGAGCAAATTTAAATGTCTGTATATTTGTATTAAGTCCTCGAGCATTACTGTATAAAAGAGTAAAAATACTTCCAAACAAAAAACCATAAGAATAGACATTTTTCTTTTTTTCCAAAAACATGCTAATTATAAAAAATAAAACTGCACACCCCAGTGCTATAGAAGAAATAGTTTCCATATAAAAGTTTTGTTGTTTTTGCTGATTTTCAATTGCTTTTGTACATTCATTCTGAGAAGTCTGGTGTAGTGTCTCATTGGCAGATTGAGGAATAGTACACGCTGTAATAGGACCAAAGACAGGTTGAGGATAAAATGTTGCAATACTAATTGAAATAAAAACTGTTAAAAATAATCCTAAAAGTATGCTATATAAGCTCTTAAAAAACATACATAAATAGTATAGCACTATTTATCTATTAGATTTCAATCGGGTGTTCGGATAAATCAATTTTTCCGGCAAAATCTTTTTTACTCTCTTTAACAAAAAGTGCTGATAGTGCGCCAATAAACATAAAGAAAACAGCCCATTTAAACACAACAGTATATGCAACAATATTTGCTTTTACAATCATAAGAGCTGGAATTTGTTGCAAGATAATAGGGTTTGCCGTGTTAATAATAGAAAAATGTTCAATGTTTACAAGACTAGATGTAATACTGTCAGAAAGTATTGTTGCAAAAATTGCAGTTCCAAATGCTCCAGCAATATTTCGGGCAAGTGCTAAAACAGATGATGCAATACCTACTTCGTGTAGTGGAACAGTACTTGTTGCTGCCTGTGTTAATGGCGCTAATCCAAGGCCTAATCCAAAAGCCATTACAAATAAGCGCCAAATTAAATCCCATTCACTCCAGCGTATATCCATACCCGAGAATAAATACATACCAAAAGCAGCAATCATCATCCCCCCAGCTGTTAAGTACCTTGGAGACATTTTGCTAGCCAGGCGTCCTCCTAACTGTGCAGCAAAACCAATAGCTAAAGCCATTGGAATAAAAATAAGACCCGTTTTTGTAACAGAATATCCAAGATATGTCTGTGCAAAAAGAGGAATTAAGAAAATTCCTCCAATCATGCCCATAAATGATAAAAAGCTAGTAATAATAGAAGCAGTAAATGTTGGATTTTTAAAGAATTTTAAATCAACAACTGGTTCTGGTTGTCTAAGTTCTAACAAAATAAACAGTATCATAGAAACTGCAGTAATAATATAGGTAATGATGCTTGTTCCACTAGCCCAACCCCATGATTGTCCTTGGTCTAAAACTAAAACCATTGCTCCAAGTGAAATACCAAGTAAAATAGATCCTAAAACATCAAAATTTTTTAATCCTTTAATTTCTTTTACCGGTTCTTCTATAAATTTTACTGCCATTACTGTTCCAATTATTCCTAAAGGAACATTAATATAAAAAACAGATCGCCAGGAAAAGGTATCTATTAATGGTCCTCCAAGGAGTGGTCCAAATACAGCTGCGGCGGCAAAAACAGCAGACCACATACCCATCGCTTGGGCCCGTTGTGCCTTGTCTTCAAAAGTATATGCAATAATAGATAGTGCAATTGGGTAGTCAATACTAACCGTAATAGCCTGCAAAACTCTCAGAAAGACCATTGAAGGAAGATTGAATGAAAGTCCTGCTAGCATTGAGGTAAGAGTAAAACCTATAATCCCGAAAATATATAAAGATTTTCTTCCAATTAAATCTCCAAGCTTTCCAAATACAGGAACAAAAATAGCATTTGCAATAATATATGCTGTTGAAATCCAGCTTGCCTGACTTACGGTAATGCCAAAGTCTGCAATAATTTTTGGAAGTGCTAAATTAACAATCGTTCCGTCAAGCCTTCCTAAAAATGAGGCAATCATTAACGTTGCAAGGGTAAGCCATTGAAGTTTATGAAACCCTTTTTTAACTGGTTTCTTGGGTTCTGCTTTTTTCATACCTTTTAATTAGAATTTGTATAAACGGTCATTTTTGCAGACATACCGTTTTTAATCTGCGGATATTTTGCAGCATCAAATCGTGCATAGACAACAAATTGTTGTGTAGGTCTTTCGCTGGAAATACTAAATGACATTTGTGTCTGTTTTGAAGATGGAGAAACTTCATCAACATACCCCCAAAATGTTTTTCCAGGAAGTGCATCAACAGTAAATGCAACGACTTGTCCAACTTTAATATCACTTAATCCTTTATTCTCATCTATTGTTCCCGCAATTCTCATTTGAGATGGATCAATAATTTGCGCAACAGGGTTTTGTGCGCTTACAATACTTCCCAATTGCGTATTAGCCATAATAACTAAGCCATTGGTTTGTGCATAAATTGTTTGACCATTAACAACTGCGATAGGATCACCTTTTTGAATAAGCTGGTTTTCATAGACATCTGTTTCTTGCAAAATTCCCGGAGTTGCCGGAGCAATGCTGCTGATTGGATCAGCAACCAAAGAATTATCAATTGCAACTCGTCCCATTTTAAAAGCCAAGAATCCATAGCCTGCTGCTGCAATGAGAATAATTAAAATTGCAACAAGTACTCGCAAAACTTTAGGATTTCTTATTTTTTTAAATATTTTTTTCATATTGCTAAATATCTTTCTGCTGCAACGGCTTTTGGATTTGTAATTACTTTATCTTGTGCAGATAATCCATTTACTACTTCTGTATAACTTCCATGAGTATTTCCTACAGTAATCGTTTGTAAAACAGGTTTGTTGTTTTTAATAATCCAAATCTGGTTATGTCCAATAATTGTCCATGTTGGGACTAAAATTGTTGCATTTTTTTGTGTACTGGCAATTGTTACTGTTCCGGTTTGACCATAAGCTGCATTTGCCAATCCATCTGCTTGAATATCTACTTGATACACATTTGCTCCAGTTGGAAGGGTTACCATTTGTGGATAAATTCTGACAATAGTTCCAGTATATGTTTGGTTATTGCCTGTTAATTTTACTGTTGCTAAAGACCCAGTTGTAACAAAATCTATGTCTTGTGCAGGAATATTTGCTTTAAATACATATGCACTTTTATCTACAACAACAAATGAATTGGCAGGTGAGACCATAACTCCTGGAACGTTTATATCTTCGTGTAATAATACCCCATTGATTGGTGATGTTAGTGTTGCTAATTGCATTGCATAGTTTGCCAGTTGTACTTGAATTACTGAGTTATCTAAGTTTGCCTGATTTTCATCAACAATTCTTTTAACAATATTGTTAACAATATTATTTAAATTATCGTCAGCGTTTAGAGGATTGGTACTTGGTAATCCAAGATTTTTTCCCTGTAAGTTTGCTTTCTGTTGTCCCTGGAGGATACCATTTGTTATATTATCATTTGTTTGATCAAAATTATCCCGTGTAGATCTGTAAATATTTAAAGCTTCTGTTAATTGCTGTTGTAATGGATATACATCTAATTGTGCAATTGTTTGTCCTGCATATACGGTATCACCTTCCCTAAATGGAACATAGACAACTTTACCTCCACTATAAAAATGTAAAGTTGCTTCATTTTGAGAATGAATTGCTCCGTCTGCTGCAATAGTTGTTCCAATAGCTTTGACAGCAATACTTTCTGTTTTCAAAGATTTTTGAGAATTTGTTACTGCCGCTAAAATTCCAGCAGTTGCTGCGACAGAAAGAATTGCTAATGCAAGGACGAATAATAAATAGTTTTTATTTTTCATGTTGTTCCTCCATTGTTTTTATAAGATTTTGTAGAATTCTAAGAAAAGCTTGTTGGTCTTCTTGCGATAAATAAGAAACTACTTTTTCCATATGTTTGGCTCTTGCTTTCATACCTTCTGCTAATAAATTCTCTCCCCGATTTGTAATAGAAATTCTGACAAGTCTTCTATCCTTTTTGTCTTCTTGTCGTACAGCCAAATCCATATCTACCAATTTATTGATTAAGCTTGTTGCAGATGGAAGTTCTATCTTAAAAAAATTTGCAATATCACTCATCGCTGAATTTGGATGTTGGTGTAAAAAAACTAAAGCTTGGAGTTGAAGTACACTCAAATGAACAAGTTTTAAATCAGAAGTAATTTGTTCTTTTAAGAGCTTTGAGAGAACAAAAATTGCTTCGACAATAGGGTTTTGTTTAATATCCATAATATTTAGACAGTCTAACTGTTAGAGGTTATAATATAAAACAAAAAGAAGTATTTGTCAAGGAGTTGCTTACCTGCGGATTGGGGTTGGAGTCTGTGCTCCCCTTCTGGAGCCTTGGTGAATCTCTTGTATTGCACCACTTCCCCCAGAAAGGACAAGTCTTTCAGCAACTAATGAAAGGCCTGCCGTATGAGGAATAGTGGCGTATGCAGCCACATCCATAGCTGTTCCTCCCATAATTGCTACAACACCTTTAAAAAAATTGACATGTGGATCATGGTGATATGATAAAGCTTTTGTTAATCCTGGCATTGGCCAGTGAAGTAAAAATGCTTCTAGTCTATTTATACCAGCTTGATGCCTATTCTTAGGAGGTATTCTTTTTATGTCAGTAACCCCAAGAAGGTCTATGCCTGCTCGCCCAACTGCCCGTAACCCCCTACCCGCTCCTCTTGCAAGAGTTCTGCCAAGATGCCTTTGTTTTTTCTCTGCATTTTCTGGCATATCGACTAGGTTATATCACTGCATGAAGTGCTTGTCAAATCATCTATTCAAAGCCTGCCAGGGCACAGGCTCTGAAATGTTATTGAGCTGGAGTTGGAGTAACTGCACTTCTAAAATTTGGATTAAGAAAGATTGTATCCGCAGTTTCTGATCCATCGGAATTTGGTGTACCTATGATCATTATTCTATCTCCAGTTTTAATATCGGATAAGCTTGCGGTATCTGTTTTACTGAATTTTGTATTTGATGAAAGTAAAATTATTTTACTACTGCCATCATTCAGTTTTATTGTAAGACTATTTGCATCTTGGCTTATTACTTGGCCAGTACTACCGTTGCCGGCTCTGTTTCCAAATCGTGTTCCTGTACCATTTCTCATTGCTACAAAATTATTTGTTGGATTTGAAGTTACTTTTGATTTCTCAAATTGCATACCGCCAAAAAATCCAGCTCCTGCGACAATTATTGCTATTAAAACAGTAATTATAATTTGATTTGTTTTCATTTTTCACCTCCTTTCAATAGTTATTCGTAGCGTAATGCCTCTATTGGTTGTAAATTTGCTGCTCTTTGCGCAGGATACCATCCAAAAAGAATGCCAATTCCAGCAGAAACAGCAAAGGCTAATAATACAGATGGGATTGAAACGACAAAAAGCGAACGTGTCATAACAGAATATCCATACGAGAATGCAATTCCTAAAATTACTCCAATAATTCCTCCAATAAAGGTAAGCATAATCGCTTCGATTAAAAATTGCGTTGTAATAGTTTTCTTCTTTGCACCAAGCGCTTTTCGAAGACCTATTTCTCGGGTTCTTTCATTCACAGTGACTAACATTATATTCATAATTCCTATTCCTCCAACTAATAAGGAAATTGCGGCAACTCCAGACAAAAGTGCGGTAAATGTTCCTGTCGTTTGTGATGCAGCATTTAAAATATCTGATTGAGAAAAAATACTGAAATCAGCTTTGCTTGGATCTGATAATTTATGTCTCGCTAAAAGTAAGTACCCAATTTGATTTTCTGCGGTATTCATAACATCTGGAGTTTTTGCAGAAACTGCAATACTTGTAACATAATCAATGCCAAAAATTTGTTGTTGTGCAGTTGTAATTGGAATAACAACTATATCGTCTCTGTTTGCAAATCCTGATCCTCCCTTAGAGGCTGTTATACCAATAACTCTAAACGCAACTTTGTTTATTCTTATTGTTTGTCCAATAGGATTTGGATTATTTGGAAAAAGATCAGTGACAACTTGTGGACCTACCACTGCAACTTTAGCAATTGAGTCAACATCTTGCTGTGTAATAAAGGTTCCCGATTCCATGGTAACATTATTGACATTTATATACTCAGTAGTGGAGCCAATTACTTGTGTATTAGAATTATTATTCCCTGCTGTAACTTGTGCTCTTCTTGAAACTTCTGGGTCGACAGCAGCAACAGCTGTTACTTGTGAAGACGTTTGAATTGCTTTTGCATCGTCGTAGGTTAATGTTGTCCCTCCACCAATTGCCCCTCTAATTCCTCCAGTACTGGTTGCGCCTGGAATAACTGTTAACAAGTTAGATCCCAAGGATTGAATTTGCGATTGTACTGATTGTTGAGTTGCTTGTCCTAATGAAATAAGTGCAATCACGCTTCCGATGCCAATCACGATTCCCAAAATTGCCAAACCGGTACGCATTTTATTTAATGTTAGTGTTCCAATACTTTCGGTAATTGATTCAAATAGCTCTTTCATAGTTATTCAATATTTTTATTGTGTTTTGCAAGTTTTTGTCTGTTTTTTTCATCTTTTATAATTTTCCCATCCTTTACATGAATAATTCTTTTTGCATGAGAAGCAATATCTGGTTCGTGGGTAATCATAATAATCGTATGTCCTTGGGAATTAATATCTTGAAAAATTGCCATCACTTCTTCAGCTTGTGCTGATGCAATATTTCCTGTTGGTTCATCTGCTAATAAAATTGCTGGATTCATAACAAGAGCGCGAGCTATGGCAACACGTTGTTGTTGCCCCCCAGAAATTTGATTAGAAGTATGATACATTCTATGTCCCAAGCCTACCATTTCTAAATATTTTTTTGCTGTGTCTTCACGTTTTTCTAATGGAATTTCTGCATAACGCATTGGAAGCATAACGTTTTTTAATACTGTAGTTCTTGGTAACAAATTAAATGCTTGAAAAATAAATCCGATTTTTCTATTTCTAATATCTGCCAGTTGATCATCTGTTAAATTCTCTACATTTTCCCCATCTAAAATATAAGTTCCGGAAGTTGGAGTATCAAGAGCTCCCAAAATATGCATTAACGTAGATTTTCCAGATCCAGAAGGGCCCATAATGGCAAGAAATTCACCTTTATTCACTGCAAATGAGACATTGTCTAATGCCACGGTTTCCATAGCCTCTGTTTTGTAAATTTTTGATATATGATTAATTTGAATGGTCGTATCGGTAGTCACGAATTATCCTCCTCTTCCGACCCCGCCAAATACTCTCCCTCCAAATGAACTAAATGGAGAAGATCCTCCGGAAGAAGTAGTTGCTGTAAATCCTGTTACAACTGTTTGTCCCTCGGTAAGTCCTGAAACAATTTCTGTATCGGTATCTGAGGATATACCGATTTCGACAGGTACAACGGTAATTTTCCCATTTTTCAGAACTCTGACGGTACTTTGTCCACCAGTTGATTGGACTGCCGTTGTTGGTACTTCAAGGACATCATTTTTAACAGCAACAATAATGTTTGCTGTTGTACTCATATTCGGCAAAATGTGGGTATCTGGAACGTCTAGTTGAATAATTGCAGGATAGGTTGTCACACCACTGGTGACAGTCCCTGTTGTATTTATTCCTAAAACTTTACCGGTAAATGTTTTGTTTGGTAATGCATCAAATGTGATGGTTGCTTTTTGTCCTGCTTTAACCTGAGCAGCGTCTAATTCTGAAAGATTTACGGTAATGACCGGATTGCCTGGATTTATAATACTGGCAACGGTTTGTGAAGAAACTGTGTTAGTAGAAGTAGAAGTTGTATTTGTAATCTGCATTCCTGGAACAATATTTATATCACCCATTGTTCCACTACTTGGTGAAGTAATCGTATTTGATAACTGTTGGTATGAAAGCCATGCATTGGTTAAAGATGCTTGATCTTGAGTAATAACCTGTTGCTGGTTTTGGTAATTTGCTTCTGCATTTAACCAGTTATCTTGTGTCGTTGTAAAATCCGGTAAGGTTCTGTTTGATGTAATTGGCGAACCGTCTGGATTTTGATAGGTAGAATTTGTTGCTTTCTGATAAAACAAGTTCCAGTTGGTATACATAGTTGATTGTAAACTATATAATTTTGCTTGATCTGCTGCCAATACAGATTTTGCGGAGAGATAAGATGCCCATGCAGCAGCTTCTTTTTGTTGACCTTGTGTATCTAGAGAAAGTTTTGCAATTGTTTGTCCTGCTGTAACGGTATCTCCGTTTTTAACATCTACTTCTGTTACCACACCACTTGCTTGTGTACTAACACTTACTCTGTTTGCAACTGCAACGGTGCCAGATTCGCCTAACGATTGAACAATTGTTCCTTTTTGGACGGTTGCGGTTTGGTAGCTTGGAGTTGCTTTCTTGGGCCCGAAAATATTCCATCCACCAACAACAAGAATTAAAATTACCAGGAGAATGATAAGCTTCTTTTTATTTTTTCCTATAAATATATTTATCTTTTCTAAAACTCCGGAAGGGGGTGCCTGAGTTTTTGTATCTTTTTCCATATAATAATAATTTCATTTTATACCCAGGCCCCTGTACCTGGGTATTTACAACAAAATAGTCTTTTCACCTGAAAAAATGCTGAGAACATTATTTTGCTGTATCTTCAGGTAAAACTACGATAAATGTTGTTCCTTCATTTAAATTACTTTCTGCTGTTATGACTCCATTATGAAGAGCTACAATTTTTTTTGCAATAGAAAGTCCAAGTCCGTAACCAGGAATTTCTTGTTTGGTTCTCGATTTATCAGCCCTAAAAAATCTATCAAAAATAAAAGGTAAATCTTCTTTTGGAATTCCTACTCCATTATCCGAAACAGAAATAATAACTTTATTTTCCGTTTTTTTAGCATTTATAGTAACAGATTTTTTTTCTGGACTATATTTAATTGCATTGTCAAGTAAAATAACAAAAACTTCTGTCATGCTTTTTTTATCTGCAAAAATAGAAATTTTTGGAACTATAATTTCAATATTAATTTTCTTTTGCTGTGCCATTATTGAAACCTTTTCCAGTGCATCTTGCAGCACTTCTCTGAGAGAAATATTTGTTCTATAAAAATTACCATTAGGTTTTTGATATTGTGTAAGTTTTATTAAATCTGCAGAAAGGGCCTGCAAATTATTTACCTCTTCCAAATTACTTTCCAGTACCTCTTTTGCTTTTTTAGCAGTTAAATTTTTATTGCGCAAATTGACTTCTATAGCAGTTTTTAAAGACGTAATAGGGGTATTGAGTTCATGAGAGGCATCTGTAATAAACCTATGTTGCTCATCTAGCATCTCTTGTATTGGCTTAAGTGTTTGTCCTGCTAGAAAATATCCAGCAAGCGCAGATAAAATAAGAATAATTACGTTTACATCTACAAGTGCAATAAGAACACGTGTTCTGGCTTCGCTAACGACATCTGTATCGACAGTAGCAGAATCAGCAATAACTGTTCCGTTTGGTAAAAAACGTACTCTAACTTGTCCAGAATCACTTTCTAAATGAGTTTTCTCTATCTGTAACAACCTGTTAAACTCTCGTTGGGCTCCGGAATAAATAAAAAAACTAAAAGCAATACTGATTGCCATAATAATAAGTAAATACCATGCTGTTAATTTAAGTCTTGCTTTGTGAAACATTACTTTTTTTCTCCTATTTTGTATCCAAATCCTCTTATTGTATGAATAAGTTGCTCCTTCTTGGGAAATGGTTTATCTATTTTGTTTCGTAAATATCCAATAAATACTTCAACGGTATTGGGTAAAATATTTGCGTCGTAATTCCATACATGACGTATAATTTGGTCTTTTGTTACGGTTTTATTTGCATGTCGTAACAAAAATTCAAGCAAAGAAAATTCTTTTGCAGAAAGAGAGATGTGCTTATTAGCACGCTTTACTTCATATGAGGTTGTATCCAATGTTAAATCCGAAACTTTTAACGTTGTCTCGATTGCTTTGTGCGGCCTTCTGGTTAAAGCTTTAATTCTTGCTAATAATTCCTCAAAAGCAAATGGTTTCGTTAAATAGTCGTCTGCTCCGAGATTGAGTCCTTCAACTTTATCTTGTAATTGCGCTTTTGCTGTAAGCATGATAATTGGAGTATGGTTGTTCTCCATACGCAATTTTTTGCATATTTCCATACCCTCCATTCCGGGAAGGAGCCTATCAAGAATAATTGCATCGTAGGTCTCGGCAGTAGCCAGATCATAGCCTTCTATCCCTGTATATGCTATATCAACAACATAATGTTCTTGCTCTAGTCCTTGCTTAATAGCGTTAGCAATTTTATGTTCATCTTCTATAAGTAAGAGTTTCATACTATTATTATACATCTCTATAGCAACTTAAACTGAAAAAATGCTGAAATACCAATGAAAGATTATTAATTTATATTTTTTTATGGTATGATAAAAATGAATCTACTGCTTGCACCCCATACACTATGGTTAAACAATCAATTACAATTCAAAAGAAAAAGAGTTTTACATTTTTTGAGAAGTGGATAATTTTTGGAATCATTTTAGCAATAATATTCTTTCTTATTAGTTATTTTTCTCAAAAAGATTTTTTTTCTAAAAAAGAACCTATTTTAGAAACTCCCAAAACAGAAATGAGGACATTACCTCCAGATGTGAAAAAAGAACTGCAAACAAAACCTGCAAGTATTTCGGCAACACTTCGTGTTCCGATTCTTATGTATCATTATGTAGAGTATGTACAAGATAAAAAAGATACAATTCGTCAATCATTAGATATTCAGCCATATACGTTTGAACAGCAAATAAAGACTCTTTTAACTGCAGGATATACATTTATTACAGCTAAAGATTTAGGGGATGTATTAGATGGGAAAACGCAACTTCCTTCAAAACCTGTCATCTTAACATTTGACGATGGTCATTGGGATTTGGCAACAGATGTGCTTCCTATATTAAAAAAATATAATATTCATGTAACAGCATATATAGTTCCTGGATTTATTGGAACAAATTCCGATTCTTTAACTTCTAAAGAAATGCAAGAAATTGTAGATAGTGGATTAATAGATATTGGAGCACATACTGTGCATCATATATCCTTAAAAGGACAACCTTTGGCAAGAGTACAATATGAGGTAGATGAAAGTAAGACCATGTTGGAGCAAGAATATCATCTAAAAGTTTATTCGTTTGCATATCCCTATGGTTCATTTGATCAGCAGGCAATAAATGTAGTAAAACAAGCAGGATTCACAACTGCTGCGTCTACCATTCCAGGAATTGTACAAAATCAGCAAAATAGATTTTTTCTTTATAGATTAAGACCTGGATATAGAACGGGACAAGTTTTACTAAAATATTTAAGTCAAAATATTTTTGGAGCGTATAATTAAGTTAATTCTTTTAGAAGTCTTTTTATTCCAATTGTTGCGACACCTATGACTGTGTCTGCTCCTCCATAATAAACAAATAATTCATCTTCAACCAATACTACACCGCAGGGGAAAACTACATTTGGTACTTGTCCTTCTTTTTCATATTGCATAACGGGCTCAAAGATTGGAAAATTTGTCTGAGAAATTATTTTTGTAGGATCCTCCTTTTGTAACAATACAGCACCTGTTTTATAAATATCTCCTGGTGTAGTTATGCCATGATAGAGTAAAAGCCATCCTTCTGGAATTTCTAAAGGTGGTGCGGTAATGCCTATTCTTCCGTTATCCCATCCGTAGATTCTTGGTTCTAATAACACTTTGCCATACAAATAATTTCCCGATTGAAATGTTAAATCATTAACAAAATCAATCCAAATTTCTGATTTTAATCTATGCAAAAATACGTATTTATTTTGTATTCTTTGAGGAAAAATACATGCATCTTTATCATCAGTTCCGGGCGGAGAAATAAGAATTGGTTCTTTCCAATTCCATTTTCTATTAAAAAAATCGGTTTCTGTAATAGATGTTAATGCAACCCGTGGAGGATTTATTCCATCAAACGCTGTGTAACACATATATACTTTATTATCTATATGAGTTAACCGTGGATCTTCGCATCCAGAATTATTATGGGGGTTTTTTTTAATTTCAAAACTTTTTGAAGGCGTATAAATTGGATGATCTAATCGTTCATCAATATGAAATCCATCACTACTTACTGCATATCCAATTGATGAAACATTTTCTTGTGACATAGCTCTATAAAGTAAATGAAATTCGTTTTTGCAATAGATTGCACCCGGATTAAACGTTGCTTTTGCCTCCCATGCATGTTTAGGATTTGGTCTAATAATAGGATTTTCTATAAATCTTTCTAAAGAAATTTCATGAGGTTTTGCAAATTGTTTTAACATCGTTTCAATCAAAACAGTTGCAACACAGGTAGATGTATCTGCTGCACCGTAATATATATACAGCAATCCGTTTTTTTCCAAAGCGCCAGATGGGAAAACAATCTTTGGAACATTTCCAAGCATTTCATACTCTTCTTTTGGAAATAGGAGAGGTTCAATAATTCTTCCGGAAACTTTTTGCGGATTTGTTTGTTCTAAAAATGATGCTTCAATAGTAAACAATCTGTTTGCCGGATTGTAATAGTTAATAATGTATGAATAAATAAATAGCCAGCCCTTCGAGGTTTTAATAGGAGTTGCTCCGACTTCAACTTGATCTGAGGTGTTTCTTAAAAGTGGAATAACATGATCATCTAAATATTGATACCATCCATCCCAATAATCATTTGACCAAATATCTGATTCGTTGTCAAAATATGCAATAGCAATTTTCGCAGGAGGTTTGTCTGTATTGGCTGTTAAAATCCCAACTAAATGGCCGTCTACTCTTTCTGGGAAAAGTGTCATAGCTTTTGCATTAAAGGGGGTTACTAAGTGTTTCTCTTGGATAGTTTTAAAATCTGTTGTTATTGCAACGGCAACTTTTATTCCGTCTGCAGAAAATGGAAATTTGCTTAATGCAGTATAAAAGATAAAATACCTCTTTCCTACCTTTACAATTCGTGGATCTTCACATCCATATTTCTCCCATTCTTCTGTTGGAATGACCAATTGACTATGTTGTTCAAAATGAATGCCATCGTAACTGACTGCATGTCCAACGGTTGATACTTGTAGTTTTTCTCCATTAATTGTTTGTGTGTCCGAAAGCGCTCTATATACTATATGTACTATTCCATGCTCATCTTCACAAACAGAACCATTAAAAGCTCCTTTTGCTTCCCATGCATTAATGCTACTTGGAAGAATAATTGGATTCTTATCACTTCTTTGAACTGTAATCATATCATTGTCAGAGGTCTTGGATAAATTGTTTGATTTGGCCAAACTTTACTTGATGCCATAAGTAAATCTAAAAATTCATTAATATTTTGTTTGGCTGCGCAAACGACTGTATCTGCTCCTCCATAATAGACTATCAAATTATCGTTCTTTACAACAGCTCCGCAAGGATACACGACTCCTGATTTATGCCCCACATTGTCATACCACATATCTGGAATAATAATTGGTTTTCGAGACCAATATAAAATTTTTAAAGGGTCATTCAAATCCAAAAGCATTGCACCAATTTTATATTGAGATGCATCTCTATCATCTACTGCGTGATAAATTAAAAGCCAACCTTTATTTGTTCTTATTGGAGGTGCACCTGCTCCTATTTTTCTGCTGTCCCAATAATCTTGGCGAGGAGAAATTTTATATTCTCCTTTTAAATAGGTATTTTCAAAAAGTAAATCGTCAACAAAGTCAACTAATATGTTTGGGAATATTCTATGCATAATGACATATTTCCCATGAATCTTTTCCGGAAAAATTACTGCATTTTTATCTACAACATTGGGTTTTGAAATAAGCTTTGGTTTACTCCATATAAATTTTTTTTGTACAAAAT
>JAKAEF010000005.1 GCA_021820025.1 bacterium
AACTAAAGAAAGCTTAAACCTTTTTATATAAAGCTAGTCCCTTATTTTCTGAAAACAATATATCTTCACCTAATATATAGCCTTGCGGCTTTACTCGAAAAACTTCTTGTAATCCTAATTCTTGAGGAGTAATCGGAAAATAAATAGTATCATCTGTTAAATCTCTATCTGGAACTAAAAATCCTTCCCTTGGCAATTTTTTAATTATCTCGGCAAGATAGTCACTTGGTGTTCCTCGTAAAGGAAATCCTGGATACAACCCTACTCTTTTTCCAGAGAAAAATATGTTGAATTTCTTTGGCATTGTTTCTGAGATGGTTGCATCAACTGGTAAAAATGTTATTGAACGGATAATATTATTCACAAAAAAATATAAAGTATTACTTTCTCTTTTTTTTATTTCTGCAAAAGAACGTAAAGATTCTTGTTCCCACTCTAAAACTTGAGAAACTTTATACATGGGATCTGCAAAATATGCATGAGAAAAATTCGTTGCAAAGAAAATCTCTTTTATTTCTGATCTATCTTTTGTCATTGGTGCTGTTCCTGCCGCAAAAACAATCGGATGTTTTTTTGCAAAAAAAATATGTAATTTTTGTAAAAATGTATCTGTTTTAAATTCTAAAAAATCAGTCGTGGCGGATTTGGAAATCCTCAAATGTTTGTTGTGGGTCATCATAAGTTACATGAATGTTATCAACTGTTGATAAAAATGGACCTTTCTTACATGCCTCAAGTAATTTTTCTATTATTTCTTTTTGTCCAATAACTACTCCCTCAACGGTTCCATCCACGTTGTTGCGAACCCATCCTGAAAGCTGTAATTTTTTTGCAATATGTCTTACAAATCGTCTGTATCCAACCCCCTGAACAAATCCAGAAACAATAAAATGAGCTTGCTGCATAGGTTCTACCATAGTGATAATGATAACCCAAAAAATGCTAAAAGCAAATTCCTAATTAGTCTCCCAAGAAAGACCCACAAGAAAAACTTCTCAACAGGATATTTTAAAATTCCAGAAATAATCCCCAATGCATCAAAAATAGGATTTGGTACTAATGCCAAAACAAAAATAATCACTCCCCCATATTTTTCAAAAACAAGAATTAATTTTTCATACCGTTTGTGTTCTTTTTTAACTAAAACTTTATTGCTTGAAAAACCTAAAAGATACGAAGTTAGATCTCCCAAACCTGATCCTAAACTTGCAACAAGCGCAACAAAAACAGGTGGATACAGCCCACCTCCGGCAATGACTGTTGCAAAACCAGGGGTCGGCATAAAAATTGTGGCAGTTGAGAGAGCATTAATCACAAAAATGCCAAAAAGTCCCCACGATTTAAAGTGTGATAATACTAAATGGTATTTCGCCGCTAAAAGAATTATTGCCAAAGATAATAGAAGCATTAAGATCCACTGAAAGGTTAATCCAAAAATAATATTATTTTTTTTCATTACTTGTGGAAGGTATTAAACTTGGTTTTACCTGTTTTTTTAACTGCTGTAATTTCCACATAAATAGTGCTCCTTTATTTTTAGCATTACTATCAATTGCAAATGATAAAGCCTTCTCAAGCAAAATTCTAGGCATAGTTTTAGCTAATTTTATATACAAGCTTTTATGTTTTGTATCATTAAGACTCTCTGCTAAATGAACCCCAAATGATTGAAATTCACGGGAAACATATTTATCTTTTGCGGGATCAAACCTTTTTAATACATCACCAATTGTCTGCATGGCTTTATTATACCAGCAATAAATCTTACTTTGTGTTGTATTTATTCATTGAGGCAACCAAATCTTCTTCCAAACCCATTTTTATCGCCTTCACAGCATGCTTAAGCAGTTCTCTAATTTTTGCATGGTCTTGGTGAGAAAATGTATCTAGCACATGATGAGAAACTGCATCATGTCCACTTTCACCCGGTCTGCCAATACCAAGTCTAAATCTCCAGAATTTATCATCTCCCAGTTGCTCAATTACCGACATAACTCCTCTATGCCCTGCTGAAGCACCGCCTTGTCTTATCCGAATACTTCCAACAGGGAAATCTATATCGTCATGCAGTACCCAAATATCTTCTGAGGGTATCTTATAAAAATTTGCAATTGAGGCCACGGCTTGACCGGAATTATTCATAAATGTTTTAGGCTTTACAAGAAATACTTTTTCTAAAGGTCTTGTTTGCGGTTGCCATTCTATTTCTGCAATATCTGCTTTAAATTTGTTATTTTCTGTCCACTCTGTTTTTCTAACCGGTTCGAAGTCTTTGAGGAATTGCTCAACAGCCATAAACCCAACATTATGCCGGGTATTTTCATATTGTTTTCCTGGATTTCCCAGACCAACAATAAGCTTCATAAAGGTATGATAAATCCAAATTGTAAAAATTGCAATAAAATTTGTTTAAAACCATGCTACCCCTTTAAACAGGGGTAGCAAAAAGATATAAACAATAATTACTTGTAATAAGATTTAATCTGATATAACAAGTAAAAGCCGATTAAAGAAAATAAAACTCCGGATAAAGAAATAATAACTACTGCTCCAATAATACTTGCAATTTCTGACCAGAAAAGCATTCTCCATCCTTGCATTTTTCTCTTTTTTGTTCCAGGAAATGCTAATAAGAGTAATACACTTGCTGCAAGTGATAATACTGCACTCACAAGTGTTGTTGCAGCTCCATTAAATCCTGATCCCATTGCTATTAAAGGTGAGAATGCTGTCAAAATACCAAAACCTGCAAGCCCTGCGAGTACTCCTAAAATACCAAAAATTAGAGCAATCCACGGAGTAATATTTACTAAGGTTTGTCTTGCATTTTTAGGAAGTGCTGGAAGCTTTAAAAACCAAGATTCCATCATTTCTTCCCAATTTGTAGCTGATTTTTTTGCCATTTGTTTCTCACCTCCTCTGTTCGTTTATGAAAACGATACTATAACTAGTATGCAGGTATTTAAAGTAAAAAAACAAGAGGGACTCTTTATCTAAATGTACGTATTAAAAATTCAAACCCAATTGCGGTTTTTTTGTCTCTATATCTGTATCTTTTGCTACATCTTTGCCTTCATGCCAGATTTTAACAACTCCATAAACTCCATCATATCCAGGTTTAATGACTATATTTGCAGTTCTAACTTTTTGCACTCCCTCTGCCACTTTTTCTCCCGCTATTTTTGCAATATCTTGAATATTTGCTTTAAGCAAAATATGCAACTCTGATTCTAGTTTTAGACATAATTCATCAAAAAGTACTTTTACTTTAGAACTACTAACTGGTCTACCAATTGCCTCTGCTATTATTTCATTTAAAGGAACAATTTTAACAAAAGGAGGATGCTTTTTTTTAGGATCTGTTATCCACTTAAGTCCTTTTTCGTTTTGTTTTGCTACCCCCCTTGGTGCTTCTGATGCTAATTCCTGAACACGTCGCATAACTCCGTCTGTTACTTTTCGGCCACAAACAGGACAAATGCCACCTGATTTTTTTTGCTCTTCTGGAGTAAATGTAATTTTGCAATTTCTATGACCTGAATAATGATATTTTCCCTCTTCCGGATAAAATTCTATGGTATATGCAACTTTGTTGCGCACGTCTTTTCCTTCTGAGGTAAGCAGTGGAGCCATAATTGCCTCACGTATTGCTGTATATGAAGGTTCAGCCAAATCAAAAACTGTTACCTCTCTTCCCATTTTTGCAGGACTGTGGGCATCTGAGAAAGATACTATTGAACGGGTATTTAATTCTTCTATTTCCCAATTCATCTCTGGATCACTGGAAAGTCCTGTTTCTATACCGTAAATATATTTACTTAAATCTCCAAAACTCTCTGTTATGGAATTAAACCCAGACGATGCCCCATACATGCCAAACCAGGGTGTCCAAATATGACATGGAATTATCATTGCCCTCTCATCAATTTCTAAAATTAATTCCAGTAATCCTTTTGAGGATAACCCGATAATAGGCCTACCGTCTGAAGAGATATTGTACCCACGCTTAATTAATTCTTTATTTATTTTTTCACTTGTTTCAAAGGAAGGACATAAAACTAGGTTATGAATTCGTCTTCCCTTACCATTTTGAGAATAAATATTTGCAATTTCAACAGATAGTAAAAATCGTGTTTTTTCTTCTCCAAGTTTCGGGTTTTTAATTTTGTATAATCCTTCTTCTGCTTCTGTTAAAAAATTCCTAATTTCCTTAAACCACAAAGGATGAGTCCAATCACCTGTTGATAAAATATCTATTCCTTTTTGTTTTCCTACATATGACATAACTGGTGGAGTCATCTGCGGAGAAACTGCACGAGAATATTTACTGTGTAAATGTAAATCTGCAACAACTTGCATGCTGATATTCTAACAAAAAAATATTTTTTGTGAAGAATTTTTTGTTAAAATTTGTAATTTTTTTATATTTTTTGTTAAAAATTTGCTTGTCCTGTAGCCCTTTTTTAATTTTGCATGATTTTCCCTATTGCATTTGCTATAAATTTAGCATATAAAAAAATATAATTGTAAGTTACCTTATAATATAGATAGTTTTAAGAGAAAAATGAAATATATTATTTTTACGTTTGAAGGATATGGTTTTCCAATTGCCAAACATTTATTAGATGAAGGACAAGATGTTACGGTTGCAATTGTTGAAGACGAATGGGACACATTAACAAAGCCTGAAAAACGCAAATACGAACCAGAAGAACCTTTCTACACCAAACGCCGCCTTTCTTTATACAAGAATATTATCCCAACCGTTTCTGCAGAAAAAATGGTTCAGCACATGAAAAAAATTAAAAATCCAAAAGATTATTTTGTATTTTTTGATTTTAACCACTTATTTAAATTTGCAGAACAAGTACAAGATCTGGATTTTAACGGTAACTTCCCCACAGAGAAAGATAGATTATTTGAAGTAGATAGAGACGAAGCAAAAGACTTTGTAAAAAAATATTATCCTCATTTACAATTTGCAAATAAAAAAGAGTTTCGAACGGTTCATGCAGCAAAGAAGTTTTTAAAAGACACCGAAGAAGTCTGGGTATTAAAGGGGAAAATTTATGAAGCACAAACCTTTATTCCAACAACAAACGATCCGGAATTAGCCAAACACCAGGTTATAGAAACATTAGAAGCATTTAATGAAGATTACGAAGAAGCAGGATTTATTTTAGAAACAAAAATCCCATCTGTTGTGGAAATTACTCCTGAAAAAATTTATTACGATGGCGTTCCACTTGGCATGACAATTAACTTTGAAAACAAGCCTCTTGGCAGTGGCAATTTATCTATGCAAACCGGCTGTGCAGCTGATTTGGTTTTTCCTATCTCTATGGAGAATAGAATTCACGATATTGCTTTTCCGCCAATTGTTGATAAATTAGCTAAAAAGCACAAAGGGTTATTTATTTGGGATGCATCACTTTTAATTAACAGACAAACCGGCGCAATATACTTTGGAGAATTTTGCCCTAACAGACCAGGATACAACTCTTTCTTTACCGAACTTGCTGCAATGCCCTCTGTAAGTCACTTTTTTGAAAGCGTTGTACAAAAAAGAAATCCTTACCTTTTAGGGACTGTTGCTTCATCCGTTACATTGTTTAATCTAATGCGGGATCCAAACGAAAGACATATTTTATCTGGTGCAACAATCGATTTTCCGGATTCTATTGCAAAAGATGTATGGCCATATGATATTTACAAGAAAAACAAAAAAGATAAAACAAGAATTGTTGGAAGTGACTGGCATTTGGCTCCTATTACTGGCAGCGGAGAAACAATAGACGAAGCTGTACGAAATTTGTATAAAAATGTAGAAAAAGTAGCGTTTGCCGGAGTCTACTACAGACCAAAATCAGATTATCTTTCTATGGATTACCCAACCTCAGTTTTACAAAGGCTTAGATATGGCTTACAGAAAAAGCTATACAGTCTCCCCTTTGAAGTAGTATTCTAAAAAGTATGAAGTATGCTGTTTTTAGTTTTGAAGGCAATGGATTTCCAATTGCCAAGCACTTGCTGGATGAAGGTCAAGAAGTTTTAGTTGGCCAAGTTGAAGACATTAATAAAGTACTCACTTCTCAAGAAAAAGCCGCAGGTATAACAGAAGAGCCAGAAGAAAAAGAGCTACGAATGAAGCGTTATAACAACATTGTAAATAAAATCCCTGCAGACGAATTAATAGAACGATTAAAAAAAGAACCTAATCCCCAAGAATGGTTTGTATTTTTTGACACAAATAATTTATTTTATTATGCACAACAGCTACAAGATTTGGGCTTTAACGGCAACTTCCCCACAGAGGAAGACAGGCTTTTTGAAATTGACCGGGATAAAGCAAAAGAATTTGTTATTCACTACTATCCAGATGTTAAAGTTGCACAAAAACAAAGCTTTAAAACAATTGAAGAAACTAAAAAATTTTTACAAGAGACCAACGATATTTGGGTTTTAAAAAGTCAAACAGACGATATTCCAACATTTGTCCCTGAAACAACAGATGTTGCAATGGCCATACGCCAAGTTGAGGAAACCTTAGATGTTTTTAAAGAAGGCTATGAAACTTCTGGACTTTTCTTAGAGAAAAAAATTGAGAATATTGTTGAGGTTACACCAGAAAAATACTACTACAATGGCAAACCAATTGCGTTAAGTATAAATATAGAAAACAAATTTTTAGGCAGCGGTAATTTATCCATGCAAGTTGGATGTGCCGGAGATTTTGTCTTTCCTATAGAAATGGGCTGCAAAATTGACACACTTTGTTTTCCTAAAATTGTTGATGAAATTGCAAAGCAGCATAAAGGCTTTTTTATTTGGGATGCGTCTTTATTAATTGATCCAAAAACAAATGATATTTATTTTGGAGAATTTTGTCCCAATAGACCGGGATATAATTCCATTTTTACAGAAATTGCACAAGCACCAAGCGTTCATGAGTTTTTTGAAAATATTGTTGCAGGCAAAAATCCGTTTACCTCTGGCGTCCTAGGAACATCGTTAATGTTATTTAATGTGTTACGGGATAATAAAGATCAATTATTAGCAGATGCTTCAATTGAAGTTGCTCCCGAAACAGAAAAACATATGTGGCCATATGATGTCTATAAAAAATCTCCAGCAGATAATTTGCGTACTGTTGGATGGGATCATCACCTGTCTCCAATTACAGGTACCGGGAAAACGATTACAGAGGCTGTAGACAATTTATACAAACATGTAGAAGGATTTGCCATGACTCGAGTATATTACCGTCCAAAATTTGATTATTTGTCTAAAGACTACACAACATCTATTTTAAATAGACTAGACTATTGTCTACAACAAAATCTTTTCTCTTTCCCGTTTTCTTTTTAAACTGCAGCTAAACTAAGTCCTGCGTGTGCCGCATGCACTTGTTGCATTTGAGGGACATGCATTCGTTCAAAAATAGTGATGCCATGAGGATGAAGACGAACATGTTGTTCTTGTGCTATTTCTGCAATCTTTACCCGTCTTCGTGGCAACACAGCTCCAACTGTCCAACGATATTCTTTTTGAAGACAACCTGCATCATCTTGTTCTTGCAGAATACTTATTGCTTCTTGAGCTGCCCAATTTTGTGATGCTTCAATTTTCCACTCTCTTCCCCGTCGTAATACTCTTCCTGAAAATTCTGAAACTTCTTCTGCGACAAGAAATCCTTGTTTAACAAAATCTTCATATTCGGCAATTCCCACTCTTCTTACTCTTTCAACTGCATCTTTACCAGCATCTGTTAATTTTTCTTCCCAGCGAGTTTTTTTCTTTGGTTTTTTGTCTTTTTCTTTCTCCATGTATCTACTATTCCAAGAAGAAGAAAAAATTGCATGAGGACAACGTAAGAAGTTGTAAGAGATTATTTTTTACCTTGTTGGTTAAACATTTCTATTAATTCTTTGACCGTTGTTGCATCTTCCGGTTTTTTGTCTTTATTTCTAAAACTGACTAATCGTGGAAACCTGAGTGCATATCCTGGTTCATCATCTTTTCTGCCCGCTGTATGAATTGGACTTCTGGTTATTTCATCTGCCAGTACTTCTATAACTATTTCAGGCTTTAACCAGACAGAAGGAGTTATAACAGAATCAACACGTGCTGGTTTATGGTTACTTTCCAGCCCATGGCTTTTTTCTTTTATACTTCTCCATTCTTCATCAGAAAGACCTGTGCCAATTTTACTAACTGTTACAAACATATCCTGTTTTTCATCATAAACTCCAACTAATAATGCTCCTGCACCAAAGGCAGTTCGTTTCCCTTTGCCTGTAATGTAGCCTAAAATAACACAGTCAATTGTGTCTTTTAATTCTCCTGTTTGGTGTCGTTTTAATTTAACCCAGTTAAAATTTCTCCCCCCTGCTTCATATTTTGAAGATAATTTTTTAATAACAACGCCTTCTAATCCTTTGGTAATTGCATCATCAAGCATAATTGCCAGTTTTTTTGCATCTTTTATTGTTTTTGTTTGTGTTGGAATTAATGTTTCATCACCATTAATAGTATCTGCAAGAATTTCTAAGCGCTTTGTTAACGGTTCATCAATTAGTGACTTGCCGTTTTTGTACAACATGTCAAAAACAAATGCTTTTAACGGAAGTTTTTGAGCCATTTCTTCTACGCCATGCTTTCTTCTTCGTTTTGTTGTTTCTTGAAACGGTAAAAATTCTTCTGACTCCGGATTATATGCCAGTGCCTCGCAGTCTAGAATGGCACTGTGGGCTTTGATTTGTTTTTTTGCTCCCTCTATTAACTCTGGAAACATATGAGTCATATTTTCTAAATTTCTGGAAAACATAGAGATCTTTTCTCCGTCCTTATGAATTTGCACTCTAAATCCATCATATTTGTACTGCGCATCTACTTCTCCCATTTTTTCTATTACCTTTTGCGGGCTTGGAAGCCGTTCGCAGAGTTCTGCTCGAATTGGTTTGCCAACTGTTACTTCTAATTTTTCTATTTTTTCAACTGCCACAACAGGATTTTTTGCACTCCAGAGTGTTTTGGCAATAAGTCCCAGATCTGAAGTTCTGTTGTATGCTCCTTCTAAATAATGTCTTTGTTTTTTATCTCCCAATTTTACCGTTGCCAAGGCATCTAGAATTGTTGGATCTCCGATTCCTAAGCGAAGATTACTTAATGGAATTCTAACCAAATATTTTGCACTTACAGCATCAACTTTTTTTAACAAATCTGAAAGTAAAGTAATACGTTTTTCAACCGTACCTTCCCCAGAAGTTTTTGCAATTTCTGTTAATATTTTTACAACTCCATCAATGGTAATGTCAGAAGCTCTTGCTTTATGTTCTTTTGCTAATTCAAATGCTACCTTTCCCATGTCTCCTTTGTGATCAAATTGTGTTAACACATGATCTTTAGATTCGCCATATGCTTTCCCAATTGCCTCTGCAACCCCTTTTTCTGCCATACCAATTTCTGTTGCTTCAAAAAAAGGTGCTATTCTTCCTTGCACTAAATAACAAACTTCTTCTATTTCGTTTTCTGATTCTATATGTTTAAAAAGATCTGAAAGAATTTCTATTAACGAGAGCCTCGAGGAAGTTGCTTCTAGCTTTTCAAAATACTCAGAAAGATCGGCAAAGATCATAAACTATGTTCTAGTATAGCATTTTTGCTCTTTTTCATATAGCTGAAGCTATTTTTTGTCAATGATGTAGTTCATAGTAAAATATGGAACGTAAGGATGGATGTACAGCAACTTCAGGACTTCTTTAGAAAATACAGCAATTGCCAAAGCTCAGGCTCGCCCCCATCAACCATAAAAATAAATTTGATTTTTTACATCTACTTGTCGTAAAATTCTGTTTGTGGTTAGAGAATTTGAACGTGATAATATAATTCCTCAAGAAGTAGATTACACCCGGGGACGTGATTTAATCATGCAAATCACGATGGATTCCCGTGCAAGAGGGCAAGTCCAACCAAACATGCCTTTTATCATAATTCTGTATGGGACACCAAATAGTGGCAAGTCTCATTTAGCAAAAGATCTGAGAGAGTCGTTTATAGCTCAAGGATTAAAAACGGAAAACCATACAAACCATGAACAGTTTGGCGTAGATATTCCTTTGACCCGTATTCAATCGCTAGATGTTCTTATTATTGAGGAAGTGGCTCTTCCAGTTGGAAGAGACATGCATGGACAATTAGGAATTGGTGTTATTGATTCTCTTCATACTCGTCCAGATTTACGTGTACAAATTTTTAATCCTTACAGGGGTGTCCCTCCAGTTGATAGAATTGTGCCACCTCATTTAAGAATATCAAACCCGTTAGCATCAAGAAAAATTATTTAGCCATGACATACTTGGCGCCTTTGGTAACGCCTTGCTTTTTAATTAATCCTGCTCCAACCAATGTTTTTAAATCAAGCAGTACACTGTCCTCTGAAATCATTGGGAACAATGATTTAAATGCTTTGTTTTCTAAATACCCGTTTTTCTGAATAAACTCAACTATTTCCATTTGTCGCTCAGAAAGCAGTAATGGCTTTCCGCCTAATTTTTGTTTTATATTGGCATCAGCAGAAACAGCCTCTACTCTACTTCGCACTTTTGAAAGTTCAATTGCCAATCCTTGGGTAAAATATGAAAGCCAAGAAGTAAAATCTCCATTTTGTTTTTCAACTTCTTGCAATGCAAGATAGTACCTTGCAGCATCAGAATCAAAATATTCCTCCAACGAAAAGAACTTTCGAATATCATATCCTTCCAAAAATAAAATTAAGGTAGATAATGCTCTTGATACCCTTCCGTTACCGTCCACGAAGGGATGGATTCTCACAAGTTCATAATGAACAATTCCTGACTTCAAAACTGGATGAATATCTTCTGCTGTGTTGCTATTTATAAATGCAACTAAATCCTGGATTTGCATGGGAACTGCAATAGCAGCAGGTGGTCTAAAGACTACCTCCCCTGTTTGGTTACTTCTAATAACAACTTGTGTTTTTCTGTATGTTCCGGCAGTTTCTTGGGGCAAAATTTTTTCTACGGTAAACTTATGCAGTTGTAAAATTAAATCCTCTGTTACATCCTTTTTCTCTGCTCCTAATTCGTCAATAAACTCCATAACTTTTCTGTAATTAATTACTTCTTGGATATCTCGTTCACGAGCAATAACCTGTTGACCCATGACAACTTTTTCGGCTTGAGAGAGAGACAATTCATTTCCCTCAATATGTGTTCCATAATGAACAGAACGAATAAGCGCATCTTTTTGAAATTTTTTCTCATAAAACGGCAGAAGTGGTGCATGCTGAATAACTTCTTTTGCAGCTTCAATTAATCCAATATTTTTAAGGATGGCATTATTAATTGTATACTTAGGAGTAAACATAGGTGTTATAATTATAGCATGGCAAGAAAAACAAAAACGCAAATTAGAAGACAGAAAAAATTAACAATAGAAGTTGTACGTCAAATGCTTACCCTTGTCACAAGCGGCTTTGGACTTGTTATGGCTTTGGCTTGGAATAGTTTAATTCAGGAAATTGTAAATGATTATATAAAAAAATACTTTGCTTCAAACAGTAGTCTTATTTCTTTATTACTATACGCAGTTGTTGTAACTATTCTTGCAGTTGTTGTTACCTTTCAGCTATCCAAAATCTTAGATCATTTGGACCGTTAAAGAAGATATTTTTTCATAACAACAGGAATTTCATTGGCAAGTTCTGAAGAATTAAAGAAATATCCTACTCTCTCAAACAAGGCATCCCCTGCCTTTTTATTAAAAAAACTTGCCGCCTGAGCAGCAACAAATGGTTGATTTTTGCAATACAATGCAGCAGTTAATCCTGCCAAAACATCCCCTGTGCCCCCCTTTGTCATACCCGCATTGCCTCCTTTTACTACAACGCATTCTGAAGAGTCACAGACTATATCTGCATGCCCTTTTAAAATAATTGTTGTTTTATACAACGCAGCCATATTTGCAACGTTTTCTTCCGTTGCCTTTAGGTTAAATGTTCTTTCAAATTCTTTTTCATGAGGAGTTAAAATTGCATTTCCTTTAAGAGGCAATAACCACTTAGGGTTAAGCATTTGTAAAGCTCCCGCGTCTATGACCCATTTTTTGTGCGGATATTTTCTAAGTAAATATTCTGTTAACAAAAATGTTTGTGCTCCCTCGTCTTTTATGCTGCTAAGCGTTTTTAATGATTTTAAAGCAAGTTTTGATTCAGAAATTGGAGCATCGGTTCTAACCATCCCGGGACCAATTAAAATACAATCAGCTTCTTCTATATAATTTTCTAAATCTTCTCTTGGCACAACAATGCCGTTTCTAAATTCTAATTTTGCCTCATGCACAATTTGGTTGTTTTCAGGAACTGAAGCATAAAAAACCATATCTACAATTTTTGAAGCAATCTGCAAAGCCCACAAAGATGCAGCATGAAACAAACTGGAGCCACCAATAATCAGTAACTTTCCATTTTGCCCTTTATGTGAAGAAGATTCTGGTAAATAAACTTGCTTTAAAATGATTTCATCAAATTCTCTCATAACTCTATGATAGCAAAGTCTTTTAGATTATGGGAATCTACAAACTCTTTGTGCGTTGTTGTAAGAATTGTTTGATTATCTTGTGTTTTACTTAAAACAAGCTGAATATGTGTTGTATCTAATTCCGAAAATATATCATCCAAAACCAATAAGGGATTAACATGTAACTTTTGCTCAACAAATAAAATATGCAATAATTTAAGCTGCAAAATAACAAGCCGTTGTTGTCCGCGACTTCCAAAATGCTGCACATTTTGTTCTCCGCCTTTTGTTTTCATGGTTACATAAAAATCATCTCGTTGTGGGCCAACAAGTGTTACTGCTGCATTAACTTCTTGCTCTTTATATTGCACTAACCGATCTTCTGAAATGGTACTTTTGTCATATATTATTTTGCAATCAAACACATCTTTTTTTGCAGCATTAATAAATTCAATAAATTCATTTCGCTTTTTGGTAATTTTTTGACCATTGGTAATTAACAACTCATCCCAATACTCAAATTGAGCAATATTTCTCTTTCCTGTTTCTCGAGTTACATACAAAAGCGCATTTCTTTGTCTGAGTACCTTATCATATATTGTTTTTGCGATTCTATATTCTGCATCAACTGATTCCAAAACTGAATTTAAAAATTCCCTTCGCATTGAAGGACCATCGACAATAATGTCTAATTCCTCTGGTCTAAAAAGGACTGCAGGTAAATTACCGACAAAGTGATTTCGGGTGCGGGCAATGTCATTTACTAAATATTTTTTAATAAAACGGCCTCCTGCAGCTTCTTGCTGGGCTAAAACAATTTCTAATTTTGTTTTTTCCTTATTTATTTCTACTAAACCTTGAACACGACCTACCTCTTGGCCAAATTGGATCATTTGAAAATCTTTATCTGCCCGAAAACTTTTTCCGCTGGATAAAAGCATAACCGACTCGACCATATTTGTTTTTCCTGCGGTGTTTTTTCCAACAATAATGGTAAGCTTTGGGTGGAATTCAAATTTCTTTTGGGTATAGCTTCGAAAATGCTGCAAAACAAGAGCCGTAAACATGTTTGTATTTTAGCAGAAAGAATTGATTACTCAATGGTAGTGCCAACGAATTCTTTACCTTCAAAATAGTTTTCTAAATTCTTAAAGTTATCACCATTCATAACAATTACTTTTACTCCCAAATCCTCTGCTTTTTTGGCAGCAATTGGATCAAATGGGGCATTCATTCCTGGAACCCATTCATTGCCTACCATCATTCTAAATTCTTGCCAAGAAAGTTTGTCTAACGGTTTTGCATCAGGGAATTTTTTAGGATCTTTGTCATAGACTTGATTAATATTGCTTAAGTTAATTACGCGTTCTACATCGTAATCTTCACAAAGCAAAACTGCGTCATAGTCTGTTGACCAACCCGGTTTCCATGCTGCTGCAACAACAACTGGTTCAGTTACTTTTCTAATAATCTCATAGTGTTTAATGATGTATGGGTGTGCAATGTCTCTAAAAATCGTGCGGACTAAATGAGCATTAAGGCGGCTTGAATGAATTCCTAACCAATCCAAATCTTCACGGGACAATTCATGACCAACAACGTTTCTGCCTGCTTCAATGTAATGTCTGGCTGTTTGTCCCCCACCTACGACCAAAAAAAACTGGCGGTTTGGATTCTTCGCCAGTTGTGCTCTTACAAAGCTATTAAGCTTAGTAAGAAAATTAGTATCAATACCACCATTAGGAACAATCAATGAACCGCCAACAGAAAGTATAATACGATCCTTAAAATTTGTTCCCATAGTATTATTGACCTTATTGTAGCAGAAAACTCAAAAACCTACAAGAAACTAGTGCCGAGGCTGCTGGGTAATTATTTTTGGCAATGGGAGCAAAAAAAGGTTCCTCGTCCTGCTAGCATTTTTTTTATAATTTTTCCACCACAACTAGGACATTTTTCCCTTTCTTTTCCATACACAAGTGCATGATTTTGATAGTTTCCTTCTTCCCCAAGTGCATTCACATAGGTTAATTCACTAGATCCCCCTTCTTGTAATCCTTTTGTTAAAACTTTTTCTATTGCAGAAAATAATGTTTTAACTTCTTGTTGGGTTAACGAACTAGCAGACCTTGTTGGAAGAATTTTTGCTAAAAATAATGCATCATTTACATAAATATTACCAATGCCACTCATTTTTTTCTGATCCATTAAAAGGGGTTTTATCGGCCCTTTTGCTTTTGCCAAAATCTGTGCAAATTTCTCTAAATTTAAATCTTTAAGAAATTCCGGACCTAATTCTTTAAAAAAAGGCAATTCTTTAAGATTTTCTTTTTTAACTACTTTAAGCCAGCCGAATTGTCGAAGATCATTATAAAAAAGTGTTGCGCTGTGGTCTAAATGGAAAATAACATGTGTCCATTTATTTGGTAACTTTCCAACCTTTGCTTTTGAAGCAATATGCTTTGGCTCGTCTTCTCCTCTATAGACTAGTTGTCCTGTTAATTTTATATGAATTGCCAAACAATAATTATTGGCAAATTCAATAACTAATCCTTTGCCAAATCTGTCTACTTTTGTTATTTTTTGATTTTCTATTTTGTGTTTTTCACCACTAAACTGCTTTGCAAGCTTTATTTCTACAGATTCAATTTTTTTACCAACCAAATATGTTTCTAACCCTTTTCGAATAGTTTCTACTTCTGGAAGTTCTGGCATAGCTACACAGATTCTACAACTTTTTGTATTCCCTTTTCAAAATTTTGCTTACTAAATTTCTGTGCGTTTGCAAAACAATCTTTTGGACCTATTTTGTTTTTTTCAAATTGTTTTATTGCATCAATTACTGCTTTTTCTGATAATTCATTAAACAAAATACCTGTTTTTTTATCGATTACTGTTTCTTTAACTCCTCCTGAATTATATGCAATAACTGGTGTCCCAAACGCCTGGGCTTCAACCGGAACAATACCAAAGTCTTCATCTTCTGCGGCAAATAAAAAGGCTTTTGCATGTTTCATTAATTCTGATTTTTGCTCATCTGAAATCTCTCCCAAAAATTCTATTGTTGGACCAGCAATTTTTTGTAACTGCTCTCCATATCCTGCAAATGATTTCCCAAAAACTTTTAATGAGACACCCATTGTTGAACAAGCTTTTACTAGCAAATCTACATGCTTTGGTCTGGCTAGTCTTCCACCTGCCAAAAAGTAATTTCCCTTTTTAACAACCTCTAATTTATTTGGAACAGAAACTGGTGGATATACAACAATTGCATCTTTTCTATAAAATTTTTTAATTCTTTGGGCAATGTTTTGCGAGTTGGCAATAAAGACATCTACCTGTTTTGAAGAAGCGAAATCAACCATACGCAAAATATGCATCATTATGGCAATAAAAGCTTTCATAACAGGATTTTTACTTTGCTCTCTGGCTGTTGCATAGCCATATAAGTATCTTGGAGGTGTATGACAATAACAAATCTGCTTTGCATTTTTTTTGTTAATTATGTTTGGCTGATATGCACCGGTGGCACTAACAATAATTACGTCATAGCCTGAAAAATCAAAACTTTGAAAAATCCATGGAGCAATAAGTCTAAAGATACTAATAAATTTATAACTAAAAGGAAGATTTTGTAAAAAAGAAGCACGAATATCCCAATTTGCAAAACGATTTTTATGAGGTCCTAAAAATTTCGGAGCATTCAAGAGTGTGAAAACAGGTGCATCTGGATACATTTCATGTAATGTTTCCAAAACACGCTCTGCCCCACCGTATTCTTTTATATAATCATGCACAAGTGCAATGTTAGGATGAGTCATGTGTTAAGTATACAAAGTCGGGAATTGGAAAACAAATTAACTAGGTCTTCTTAGGGGTAGACCTGAAGGGATAACTTGAGGAGCATCCATGCGATTTCTTCTACTGCCTTCTGCTCTATGGGGATCACCAAAAAAAGGTCCTGTCATTTCTAAGGTTCCGTTAATATCTCTAAGTGCATTAAAAAGGCCTTGAACAACAGGAAAAGCTTCAACCATTGCAGGTGTTGCAGTACCAGCATCCATTTGATCCAATATTTCGTCTCTCAGATTATGTACTGCCTCTGTGAATACTCGAGCTCGCATTTCAATAGGATATTCTGTTGCCGCTTCAGGTAGTGCTTCAAGAGCAATTGCTGTAGCCCGTACATCTCCTATGGCTGCAGCTTGCATTGCTGCACTAAAAGCAGTGTGAGGGTTTGGTTCATGGCCATTTGCCATAACCGTTTTTAGTAAAAGCCCTTGAAGATCAAGCGTCGTATGATCTGCAGGAACTTGTGCTTTAATTTCTTTTCGTATTGCTGCTCTTTGAGCTGCATTAAATATTTCTGACATATTTGCTTCTTAAAAACAAAAAATCTCCTCCCCGCTTTTGCGGAAAGGAGACGTCATTGTCTCTAGATAGGCTTATATTATCATATAATTTTTAAGAAAGCAATTAAGAATTTTTTAATAATTACTCGATTACTCCTTTTGAGGAAACTAAAAACGCGTCATATTGTTGCATGAATTCTTTAAGATTTTCTGAGATTTGATTAAACTTATAATCATCTATTTGGATAAGTGGCATTATATTAGAACTTGTGCTGGTGAGGAATGCTCCATCGTAGTGAGATAACGAATCAAGTGGAATTAGTTCCTCTTTTATAGAATATCCATTTTCTTGAGCAACTTTTATAACTACTTGTCTTGTTACTCCCTCTAAAACAACATCCTTTGGTGCAGTAACCAAAGTTTTATCTTTTATTGCAAAAAAATTGGTTCTTGTTCCCTCTAATATATTTTTATCCTTATCTAAAAGCAAAGCATCATAACACCCATTTTTTTGTGCTTTAGTAAATGCCAAATAACTCATAAGCATATTTAAGGATTTAGCATTAGGCAAAAAACGCTCATAATAGATTGTTTCTACTTTTGCTCCTTGAGTATATAGTTTTCTGTTTGGATATAAAGGATTTAATAATAAAATGTACAATGTTGCCTCATGGCTTGTTTTTCCCCCAATTAAGAGTATTTTTATATTGCAACTTTCAGCAGAATTTTTTTCAATTAATTCTTCTATCCATTCCTCTACCAATTCTTTGGTAAACGGATGCTCTAGCTCTAAAAGTTTGGCAGATAAAAATAATCTTTCTATATGTTGTTTTATAAAATAAAGAATTCTATTTCTAAATTTAAGGGTCTCATACACTCCAAATCCATATTGATATGAAATATTCTGTAAAGAAATGGCAGCTTGAGAAATTGGAAGTGTCTCCCCATTTCTAGAGAAAAAATTGATTTCCATATACTTATTATACACATAATAAAAATCCCTCTTGCAAAAAAAATAGTTTCTTCTTACAATGAAGCCATCGAAAACCAATATCTCATTATTGATTTTGATAGCACCTTTGTCAGCGTTGAATCCCTCGAACGCTTAGCTCACATAACATTAAAAAATAATCCCAAGAAAGAAGCAATAATTACAGAGATTTTAGATCTTACAAAACAGGCAATGGAAGGAAAACTTCCCTTTCCAAATGCTCTACAAAAAAGAATGAGTCTTCTGTCTGCCAACAAAAAAGATATTAAAACACTTGTCACCCTTTTAGAACAACATATTACACCATCAATAAATGCTAATAAAAACTTCTTTAAAGAAAATGCCCAAAGGATTTATATACTTTCAGGAGGCTTTACAGACTTTATTTATCCAGTTGTTAAAGAATTTGGCATAGATAAAACACATGTCTTAGCGAACTCTTTTATTTTTGATACCAAAGGTAAGATTATTGGATATGACAAGACAAATCCTTTAGCCCAAAATAACGGCAAAATTAAAGCATTAAAAATGCTAAAGCTTAAAGGAAATCTTATTATGCTTGGCGATGGGTTTACTGATTATGAAACAAAATTACACAGAGCAGTTAATGAATTTTGGGCTTTTACAGAAAATATTCACAGAGACCCTATTGCAAAAAAAGCAGATAAAATAGTGACAAGTTTTAACGAAGTTTTGCTATCTTTACAAAAAACAAAGCAGCTTTCCTATCCCAAAAATAGGATTAAAGTTTTGTTGTTGGAGAATATTCATCCAAAGGCTGTTGAGATGCTGCAGCAAGAAGGATATGCTGTTACGTCTCTTCCTCATTCTTTACCAGAGGAAGAATTACTAGAAAAAGTTAAAGACATAACTATTTTAGGAGTAAGATCAAGAGCACAAGTTACCAAGCAAGTACTGGAAAATGCAAAAAAAATGTTAGCAATTGGAACATTTAGCATTGGCACAAATCATATTGATCTCTCTAATGCTTCGCAAAAAGGAATTGCTGTATTTAATGCACCATATAGTAGTGCCAGATCTGTTGTAGAGCTTGCTCTTGGAGAAATTTTGCTCTTGTACAGACGCGCTTTTGAAAAAAGCCAATTGCAACACAAGGGCATGTGGGCAAAATCAGCAAAAGATGCTCACGAAATTAGAGGTAAAAAACTTGGCATTATTGGCTACGGAAATATTGGCTCCCAGCTCTCTGTTTTAGCAGAAATGATGGGAATGGAAGTGTACTTTTATGATTTAGTTGAAAAACCTGCTTTGGGGAATGCAAAAAAATGTAACTCTTTAGAAGAATTATTAACAATCGCAGATGTAGTGAGCATTCATGTGGATGGCAGAAAATCTAATACAAATTTAATCTCTGAAAAAGAATTTAAACGTATGAAAGATGGCGCTTTATTTATTAATTTAAGTCGCGGATTTATTGTTGATCTTGAGGCACTAGCAAAATATATAACAACTGGGAAAATTAAAGGAGCAGCAATTGATGTGTTTCCAAAAGAACCAAAAAGCAACGAAGAACCCTTTATCTCTCCTTTGCAGAATTTACCAAATGTTATTCTTACTCCTCATATTGGTGGCAGTACAGAAGAAGCACAAAAAGCAATCGGGGAATTTGTAGCTAAAAAGCTTATTACTTTTATTAATACAGGAAGCACCATGCTTTCTGTTAATTTTCCTAATCTTGCTCTCCCCGATCAGGCAAATGTGCATAGATTAATCCACATACATAAAAATATTCCTGGGGTTTTAGCGAACATTAATAAAGTCTTGGCAGAATATGCATTAAATGTTTCCGGTCAGTACTTGAAAACCAATGAAGAAATAGGATATGTTATAACAGACGTAGATACGCATTATAAAAAAGAAGTTTTAGAAAAATTAAAACAAATACCAGGAACTATTCGATTACGAACATTATATTAACTATGAAAAATATATATTTTACCGTTGGCCCAAGTCAGCTCTACCCCACAACAACAAAACATTTTCTTAAAGCAGTAACAACAGAAGTTGGGTCAATGAATCACAGAGGCCCTTTATTTGCACAATTATTTAAAGACTTGGAAACAAACCTTAAAAAACTTCTTGCTGTTCCAGCAGATTATAAAATATTTTTCTTAGGATCTGGAACCGAAGGCATGGAGCGGATTATAGAAAATACTGTTGAAAAAACCAGTTTTCATTTTGTTAATGGTGCATTTTCTAAAAAGTTTTATACCATTGCACAAGAATTAAAAAAACAACCACTAAAACATGAAGTGCCAATGGGAGAAGGCTTTGATATTACAAAAGTAGATATTCCGGAAACAGCAGAAGTAATCTGTTTTACCCAAAGTGAAACAAGTATTGGAACACTGGTCCCAGAAGAAGACATAGAGACAATTAAAAAAGTTCACCCAGATAAACTTATTGCTGTAGATACTGTTTCTTCTATGCCTTATGTTAATTTTAATTACAGTTTGGTTGATATGGTTTTTTTCTCAGTGCAAAAAGGTTTTGGATTACCACCCGGCCTTGGAGTCATAATTGTTAGTCCAAAAGCACTAGAAAAAGCAGCAATGCTGCAAGAAAAAGGATTAAATATTGGCACATATCACAATTTTCCAAGTCTATTAAAATGGGCAGAAAAAGGTCAAACACCAACCACTCCTCCTGTTATGGAGATTTATGTGTTAAATGAAGTAATTAAAGATATGCTTAAGAAAAATATTGTAAATATTCGTAAAGAAACTAAAATAAAAGCAAAGCTTCTGTATGATTTTTTTGATAATCACAAACACTGGAAACCGTTTGTTAAAAATCCTAAATTTAGATCACAAACTGTAGCTGTCATACAAATGGGAAAAGATACAAAACCAGTAGATGAATATTTACGAAAACACAATATAATTGTTGGACGTGGCTACGGAGATTTAAAAGAAGAACAATTTAGAATAGCTAATTTCCCTGCTTTAACAATTACCCAAACCAAAAGACTTATCACGCTTCTCAAAAGATATAAATAACTATTTACGCAGCAGGTTGTTTTATTGTCGCTTGTTCTGTTATTGGATGTGCTTGAGTTGCTCCTGAATCATCACTTTGCCGAATAGCTGTCTGCATATTTGCAATATCTCTTAATGATGTTGGCTTAGAAACTCGAGTATTTCCTGCATCTACAATATCTGTTGGCATATCTGGTATATCTATTAACGGCACCCTCCCTGTTGGCTTGGAGTCAACTGCAACTCTACTTAAAGAAGCATGTTTTCTTGGTAAAAAACTCGCAATAACTTGCATTAGTCGTTGACGCCATGTTATTTGTACTTTATGAGAAATCTGTTCATCTGCTTGTGAAAGATTTGTAAGCACATCCATTAGATGAAGAGTTTCTATATCGGGAGATAAAAATTCTATGTCTACCCCTATATCTCCTCTCTGAAATCCTTGAAAAGGATCTTTTCGAACATCAAATTTAACTCCTTTGTCACTACGCTGTACAGCAACATAATCCGACCCAGTTGATCTAAAGCCTCGTATTCTAACAATCTGTGAATTTCCTTGTTCGCCTGCTTCTTGTGCAAATTTACTATCATATTTCATTAGTTGATCCTCTCCTAAAGCATCTCCTCTTTTGTAAAAGATATCTTCAATGCCTATCTCATCGTTATATACAGCATCCACAGCATCCGAAATTTGCGATAAAGTCCTCATTGTTTTTTCTGAATAATCAACTCCCATTCTTTTAAAAGCGTCTCTTTCTTGCTGCTGAGTTGGACTATTACTTGAAACAATAAGCTTTGTTACAAGGTTCGTCATTTTGGGAGTTATTCTATATGAAGGAGAAATAGAAGGTTTTTCTGGTTGCGCCATTCTGTCTGGAACTGCAGGTTGAGTATTTGCATAAACTGGTGCTTGAGCAACAAGTCTTTGTGTTGGAGCTTCGGGTGATGCAATCATATCGTACTTATTTTTTCAGGGTCTGAATTGCTTGTCAATCAGCTTTTTTAATAATTACTTTTTCTACTTCTGGTACTCTTTCCAATAATTGCTGAACAGTTTTATGCAAGATTGGATGAACAAAATCTGGAGCAATATCTGCGAGTGGCTGTAAAACAAAATCTCGAACATGTAATAATGCGTGTGGAATTGTTAAATTTGGAGTATTAAGGACCAAATCATCATAAAACAAAATATCTATATCTATTTCTCGTGGACCATTTTGAAAACGTTTTTGTCTTCCAACTTTCTCTTCTATTTGTTTTACAAATGCTAATAATTCTTCTGGAGATACATCTGTTTCAGCCATAATTACAGTGTTAAGAAAATTTTCCTGTTCTGTGTATCCCCATGGTTTTGTTTCATAGATTGGTGCTTTTTTTACAATGCGCACTTTTTGAGACAGCAATTCGATTGCTTTTGCTATGTTTTCTTTTTTATTCCCAACATTTGCTCCAAGAGCTAAAAATACTGTATGCATATTACTTTACTCTTTAATTATATATCTTTTGGCATTTACTGCCTTTGTAATTGCCTCTAAAAGCACTTTGGCTTTGAGAAGCATTTCCTGATATTCTTTTTCTGCATCTGATTGCATTAATACAGCTCCCCCTGCTCCAATAGAAATATTGTTATTTTGTTTTACAATTGTTCGAATAACTATATTTAAATTAACTGCTCCGGTAAAACTTAAAAATCCCAATGCTCCAGAATAAATTCCTCGAGGTTTTTTTTCAAGTTTCGCAATAATTTGAGTAGTTCTTTTTTTAGGAGCACCAGTCATAGAACCGCCCGGAAAACAGGCTTTTATGCAGTCGATTACAGAAACGTCTTTTCGTAATTCTCCTGTAATCGTTGAAACAAGCTGATGTACTGTTTGATAACTTTCTAATGCAATTAATTTTGGAACATGAACAGAGCCAATTGTACATACCTTTCCCAAATCATTTCTTAATAAATCGGTAATCATTAAATTCTCTGCTCTATCTTTTTCACTATGTAATAATTTTTGTGCCAGTTTTTCATCTTCTTTTTTATTTGTTGATCGTTTACTTGTTCCTTTTATTGGTTTTGTTTCTACATTTTTTTTAGAATCTATATATAAAAACCGCTCCGGAGAAGAAGAAAGAATTGCCAAATCATTGTATTTTATAAATGCCCCATAGGGAGCCGGATTAAGTGTACGAAGTATTTTATAAAGACTAACATCATCAACATCTGATTTTGTATGAAATTGATTTGTTAAACAAATTTGATAACTTTCTCCGTTTTTTAAATATTCTTTGCACTTTTGAACATCTAATAAATATTGTTTATGCGATCTATCTAAGAAAAACACAATTTCTTTTTCTTCTTTTTTTGATTCAGCAGATACATTTGCTTGAACATTTTCTATATTATTTTCTGAAAATTTAATCCACTTCTCTGCTTTATTTTTATCTTTTGATACACAAACAATATACATCTTTTTTTCTTGGTGATCGAAAGCAAGAAATTGTGTAATCATCATCCATAAGCTGTCTGGATATTGTGAAGTAAATTTTGTTGTTGAATCTGTTAAAGCATATCCAAAATAGCCTACAAATCCACCTACAAAATCAAAAGGCAACGTTGATGTAATTTTATTTTTCTTTAATTGTTTTTCTAAATAATCAAAAACATTTTTCTTATCTTTCCAAAGAGAGTATGAATAAACACTAGTTGCCTTTCCCATATACGAAAACCGTGCTAAACCTTTCTTTGCTCTACTGCTATCCAACCAAAAAACGTCATTTTGACCTGCGAACAATGCTTCAAAAATTTCTTGTGGATTTTTCCAATAATCTAATTTTTTAAAATATACGTTCATACAAGCGAAAAAAAGTTTTTTAGTATTTCTTTACCATATTGTGTACCAATTGATTCAGGATGAAACTGAACGCCCCACAATGGCCTTGTAGCATGTTTTAATCCCATAACTACATTGTCTTTCGTCCATGCAGTTTTAACCACTTCTTTTGGCAACTGAGAAACCATGAGTGAGTGATACCGTACAGCTTCAAAGCCTTGAGGAATGTTTGTAAATAAATCTTCTCTGTTATGGTAAATCTTACTAATTCGTCCATGCATGACTTCTGGTGCATACGTAATAGTTCCACCGGATAAAAATCCTATTCCCTGATGACCCAAACATACTCCTAACACAGGCATTTTGGAATGTAAAATAACATCTTTAGAAACTCCAAAATCTTTTGCATTTTTTACCGTACCAGGACCTGGAGAAATTACAACAGCAGAAGGTTTAAGTAAAGAAAGTTTGCCAAAAGAAATCTGGTCATTACAATACACCAAGGGTTTTGTACGGGTAATCTCTGCAATATATTGATACAAATTGTAGGTAAAGGAATCGTAATTATCTATTATAACTATTCGCATATTCCTCCTCTGCCTTTTGTAGAATTTTTGAAACCTGCTTATATAAACTTTTTGAACTTGGAAGTGTTTTATTATCCATTTTTTCAATCTGCATAATCCGCAAACAATTTATTGCTAGTAACGGATATTCTATTGAAATTGGAATATCTTTTTCTATTACTAATCCTGAATTAAGCAAAATTTGTCTGGTAATTCCTTTAAGTCCTTGCTTTGTTA
>JAKAEF010000076.1 GCA_021820025.1 bacterium
TCCCATTTCTTCAAACGTATCTCCAAGAGCATAAATTACATCACCTTCATTTTTTGCATCAAGAGAAACAACTTTTGTCATGTCATCTACAACTCCAATTGCTGATATTAAAAGTGTTGGAGGAATAGAAATTTTTATTGGTTTTCCATTTTTATCAAATCCTTTAAAATCATTAAACATGCTGTCTTTCCCAGAAATAAATGGTGTTTCATATGCAACTGCATAATCAAAGCATGCTTTAGCTGCTTCTTTTAATTGATGCAGTCTTTCTGGTTCGTTTGCTGAGCACCAGCAAAAATTATCCAAGATTGCCAAATAATCTGGATTTCCTCCTGCTGCGACTGCATTTCGTATAGCTGTATCTAAAGATGCAGCTGCCATGTGATAGGTATTAATATCGCTGTATTGCGGATATAATGCTTGGGAAAGAATGACAGCCTTCTGGGAGTCTAAAACCGGTCTAAAAACACTGGCATCACTATTTATTCTTCCTCTTCCTTGTAATGGAGGTAATACTAAACCTCCTTGAACAATATGATCGTATTGTTGTGTTATAAATGCAAAACTCGCTATATTTGGTCGTGCAAGTATTTGCAAAAAATCTGAAGTTAAATTTGGTTTTTGAGGAAGCTTTGGTTCTTCATATTGTAATTCAACTGGTTTTGATGTCATGGGTCTTGTTGGAAGTCCATCATGTAAAAATTTCATATCTACATCGACAATGGTTTTACCTTTATAGGTAACAATGCAACGGCCAGTATTGGTAAACTCACCAATAATTGTTGCTTCTACTCCCCTTCTTTGCATTAAATCATTAAATGTGTCCCATTTATTTTTAGGAACAGAAAGGGTCATTCTTTCTTGAGACTCTGAAATCCAAATCTCCCATGGTTCTAGTCCTTGATATTTTAGTGGTACTTTTTCTAACTCTACCAAGCAGCCATTAGATTCTTTTGCCATTTCTGACACAGAACAAGAAAGTCCTCCTGCTCCATCGTCGGTAATACTCGTATATAATTCCATGTCTCTCGCCTCTTTAATTAACGCATCACTCATTTTTTTCTGAGTAATTGGATCTCCAATTTGTACTGCTGTTGCTGGACTTCCGCTGTCTAATGCTTCTGAAGAAAAGGTTGCGCCATGAATGCCATCTTTTCCAACACGTCCTCCAACCATAACAATGTAATTACCCGGCTGGGCTTCTTTTATGTGTGATGGTTTTCCGTTAATTGTTCTTGGAATAAGACCTACGGTTCCTGCAAAAACCAGGGGTTTACCTCTGTATCTGTCATCAAAACGAATAAATCCTTGCGGTGTTGGAATTCCTGATTGATTTCCTCCTGCATTTACTCCTTCTATAACTCCATCCATAATTCTTTTACTAGACAACATTGGTTGTTTTTTATTTGCACTTCTATATAACGGAACATCTTTTCTAGGATCTGCTAAACAAAATCCATAAAAATTAGCAACTGGTTTTGCTCCAAGACCAAAACCCATGGCGTCGCGATTAACACCAACAATACCGGTAATTGCTCCTCCAAATGGATCCAAAGCAGAAGGACTGTTATGTGTTTCTACCTTATGAGTAATTAAATATTTATCATCAAAAGCAATAGCTCCGGAGTTATCGGTAAATACGGAAACACAAAAATCTTTGTTGCCTTTTCTTTTTCTGATTTCTTCAGTTGCTGCTCGAATATAGGTTTTAAACAATCCTTTCTGCACATCATCAATTGGATCATTAAAAATAGTATGTTTGCAGTGCTCCGACCAGGTTTGAGCGATTGATTCAAGCTCTATATCGGTTGGGTTTCGGCCAATAGAATCAAAATAATCCCGAATAGTTTTTAAAAAGGTTAGATCCAATGCCAAAGGACCTCTGGTTGTCCCGTCAGAATTTTTAATACCCTTTTTGCCGATTTCTAGAAGTTCTTCATCTGATACATGCAAGTCTACTTCTGTTACTTTTGGATTGTCCTGCAAATTTACTTTTGGGACAACAATATCCATCCCATGGTCTTTTAGATATTCTTTTTGCGTTTTTATCTGCATTCGTTGAATTAACGGATTATAAAGTGAATCCGCAATTGCTAGTGCTTCATTTTTTGTCAGTGTTCCTGAAATAAAGGTAATTTGTGAAGTATATATATTTTCATTATTCGTAAATCTTACTTTTAATAAATCTTCAATAAGTTCACATGCTGTGTGTGAAACATTATCTGTAACGCCGGGTAAAAATCCTATTTCGATTGCCCAATCAAATTGAATAGTCCCCATAGGAAGTGTTGCAGATTTTTCATATAAAACATATGGCTTTTGGGTTACTGGATTACAAAGTCTTGAGGCAATACTTTCAAATTCTTCTTTTGTAAATTGTTTATCTACTGTATAGACATCTATAATATAAAGTTGCTTAATTTTTTTTGCAAAAGGGAAATCTGCTAATTTGGATTTTCTAACAGCAGATCGGGTATCAAAAACAGTGGTCGAGACTTCAATTCTTGTAGCCATTCCTGCGCTCTTACAATATCATAGCTAAATTGTTAAGTCAATTTGTAGTTTTTTGCAAGACATGCACTATTTTTTCTAACATTTCTGCTACTTCTAAAGGTTTTGGAATAAATGCATCTGCTCCACAATCTTTGGTTATTTTTTCTGCATTTGGGTGAGCAGACATAAGAATTACAGGAATTCGTGATGTTTGGAGATTTTTTTTAAGATTTCTGGTAATATCTCCGCCGTTAGTCCCAGAAAGTAATACATCAAGCAGGACTAAGTCGGGTTTATATTGTTGCACTTTTTTTTCAACATTTTTTCCATTATCTGTTATAACAGTATATCCTTCGTCTGTAAGTACTATTGCAAGAGCTTCAAGGATATCTGGTTCATCATCTACTAAAACCAATGTTCTTGTTGATTTAACCATCCAATGTATTTCATCTATATTCTATCGAATGCACAATAAATTACAAGTAGAAAGTAAATTTTTATAAAAAATCTCGCCCCTGCAAGGGCGAGAGAGATACACTGTGGAAATACTATTATTTTTTCCCAGAGCACATTTTGCAATCCTTGCCGTGTGTGAATATAAGATACACAGCAGCAAGTCCTACAAGAATATATACAATTTGCTCTACTGTTGGCCAACTACCAAACAACGCCATGACAAGATTAAATTTAAACAAACCAATAAGTCCCCAGTTGAGAGCACCAACTATCACCAAGATGAATGACAATATGTGTAGAAATTTCATGGAGTCACCTCCTTCCTTTATTTAGCGTAGCACTATAGATTACGTTGTCAATAGTTGCTGTTTAACAGATGTATTCCAAGATTAAGTCCATGAGGCTATTAAGCAAATATCCTTCTTGTAGTGTATACTGAGTGTGAGTATAATAGCTTAGTCCCCTGAAACTCTATGAAAAGATTCTTAAGCCCATTTTTTTTTATAAAAAGGCATAAAATTTGGTCAGTCGTTATTTTTTTATGCGTTCTGCTTATTGCATTTTTCTTAAGACCAAGACCGCCAATTTTACCTGATACGCAAATGATTACAAAATCAAATCTTATTCAATCTGTTTCAGTAAGCGGGTCAATAGCTGCGGATCAAGAAGCAAATCTAACATTTCCAATTGCGGGAAAATTAGTGTATATGGGAGCAAAAGTTGGTGATCCAATTAAAAAATATCAAACGATTGCTCTTTTGGATCAAAGGACATTAGAACAAAATTTACAAAATGCAGAAGCAGCATTAGACAATCAACAAATTACTTTTAATAATATTAATGATGCAAATGGAAATAGGTTATTAAATGATTTAAGTCTGAGTACTTCTGCATGGAGACAATTAAAACAAGCAACAGACACATTAACTCAAGCTCAAATTGCCGTAAAAATTCAAGAAATTGCAAAAGAGCAATCTGTTCTTGTATCCCCAATTGATGGCATTTTAACTAGAGCAGATATAGATGTTCCAGGAACGCAAGTTCCAATAACAGCTACATATAGTGTTGTTGATCCAAAAAGTCTTACATTTAATATGGATGTTGATGAAGCCGATGTGGCAAAAGTAGCAATTGGACAGCTAGTTAAAATTACTTTAGACGCATATCCAAATGACATGATTACACTTCCTGTTGAAAAGATTGATTTTGTAAGTCATACAACAAGTAATGGCGGAAATGCATTTACGGTAAAAGTTTCTTTACCAACTGATACATCTTATAAATTTAGAGTAGGAATGAATGGTAATGCAGATATAGTTACTGCAGAAAAAGACAATGTACTAACCGTTCCATTATCTGCAATAGCAGATGGCGGAATTGTCTATGTACGAGTATCTAAAGGATATAAAAAAGTAAAAATTAAAACAGGACTACAAAACGACATTAATGCAGAAGTAGTCAGTGGATTAGTTTCAGGAGACAAGGTTGTACTTGATCCAAGTAAAGTTACTGCAAAAGAAATAATTAATTAGGCTATGGCAAAAAAACTTCCTCTTATAGAACTCACAAATATCGTAAAAGATTATGTTTCTGGAGATATTGTTACCAATGTTTTAAGAGGCATTTCCATTACTATTTACCAAGGGGACTTTGTCGCTATTACGGGACCGTCTGGAAGCGGTAAATCAACACTTATGAATATAATTGGTTTGCTGGATGTTCCGAGCAAAGGCAAATATATTTTAAATAACCAAGATGTTACTGATTTAACAGAAGATCAATTGGCGTTTGTGAGAAATAAAGAAATAGGATTTGTTTTTCAATCATTTAATTTATTATCTCGTTCGTCAGCGTTAGAAAATGTTATTCTTCCTGCAATTTATGCGGGAATGCCACATAGCAAGCGAGAAGAACATGCAACAAGACTTTTAACACAAGTAGGTTTATCTGAAAGAATGCGCAATCATCCAAATCAGTTATCTGGAGGACAACAGCAAAGAGTTGCTATTGCCAGAGCTTTAATGAATGATCCAGCAATTATTTTGGCCGATGAACCAACAGGAAACTTAGATACTAAATCTGGTGCAGATGTTATGAAAATTTTAAAAGAATTAAATAACAACGGGAAGACTATC
>JAKAEF010000077.1 GCA_021820025.1 bacterium
TGGTTTTGGCAACAGTGGGTGCCCAACAAATAGAAAAAAAAGATAACCCAGAGCTATTTAGAATTGTTGAAAACTTGGCAATTGGAGATGGAATTCCTATGCCAAAAATCTACATAATAAATCAACTGGCTGCCAATGCCTTTGCAACAGGAAGGGATCCAAAGCATGCAGTTATTTGTGTAACAAGCGGCATTCTTCAATTACTCAACAAAAGTGAGTTAGAAGGTGTTATAGCCCATGAAATGAGTCATGTAAAAAATTATGATACAAGGCTTATGGGAATTGTAGCTATTTTGGTTGGGTTTGTAGCAATACTGGCGAATATGTTTATGAATAACATGTGGTGGGGTGGATTTAGAAGAAGTGACAGAGAAGATAGCAATGGGCAGGCAATATTTCTTGCAATTGGTATATTATTTGCTATTCTTTCTCCAATTGTTGCAACACTTATCCAATTGGCTGTTTCTAGAAAACGTGAATATTTGGCAGATGCCTCTGGAGCATTACTTACTCGCTATCCTGCTGGTTTGGCAAATGCATTAGAAAAGATTGCAAAAGACAGTAGACCCTTAATGGGAGCAAGTAATGCAACAGCACATTTGTTTATTGAAAATCCGTTTAAAGGAAAGTCTGCAACAACCTGGTTTTCTTCTTTGTTTGACACACATCCGCCAATTGAAGATAGGATTAGAATTCTTCGCTCAATGTAAAACATGAATACTTTACTTATTTTTTTAGGCAAGTTAGTAATGTTTATAAGTAGATTAATAGGCAAAGGAAGTGGCTCTACCTGGCCCGGACACATTGCTCTTTCTGTAAATCCTTTTTTTATTTCTGAAATAACGCAAAAAAATCCACATGTAAAAATTATTCTTATAGCAGGAACAAATGGGAAAACAACAACCAGCAAAATGATTGCTACAGTTTTAGAGAAAAGTGGCAAAAGTATAATCCAAAACAAATCAGGAGCAAATTTGCTTAATGGTGTTGCCTCTAGTTTTATAGAAAGCTCAACTGTATTTGGAAAAATAAACAAAGATGTAGCTGTATTTGAAATAGATGAAAATACCCTCCCGCTTGTGTTAGAACAAACAAAACCCACAATTGTTATTGCGCTTAATTTATTTAGAGATCAATTAGACAGATATGGGGAACTTGATAGCATTGCTAAAAAGTGGAAAAAAGTATTTTCAATGCTTAACCATAACACAACTGTCGTGTTAAATGCAGATGATCCACAAATTGCGTTTTTAGGCGATAAATTGCACGCAAAAACTGTCTATTTTGGTCTTGACGAAAAAGGAGAAACAGCAAGTCATTTGCAGCATGCATCAGATTCTATTTATTGCCCAAATTGTCATAATAGATTGGAATATAAAAAAATATATTATTCCCATATTGGTATTTGGAATTGTCCATTTTGTAAGTTAAAAAGACCGAATATTGAGAGTATAAAAACAATTTATCCATTGCCGGGAATGTATAATAAATACAATACACTTGCTTCTGTTTTAGCTATAAAACAATTAGATATTCCAGAAAACATAGTTCAAGATGCAATTGCAACAGTTACTCCAGCTTTTGGAAGACAGGAAAAAATTACCATTAATGGTAAAACAGTACAAATCTTTTTAGCAAAAAATCCCGCCAGTTTTAATCAAACAATGCAAACAATTGCAGATTTAGGCGCAAAATATGTGGCTTTTGTTTTAAATGATAGGATTCCTGATGGCCGAGATGTAAGCTGGATTTGGGATATAGATCTAGAAAAATTTTTACCTCAATTTACATCAGTTTTTATAAGTGGAGACAGAGTGTATGATATGGAACTTCGAGTTTGGTATGCAGGAAGAGATACAAATGTATATGCATTCGCAAGCCTAGCTGATGCTATTTGGAATGCTTTGGAAAACCTGCCGGAAAAAGAAACACTCTATATTTTGCCAACATATTCTGCAATGCTAGAAGTTAGAAAAATAATTACCGGTAAAAAAATATTATGAAACAAATGCTAACAATTGGATGGTTATATCCCGAACTTATGAGTATTTATGGAGATAGAGGTAATGTAATTTGCTTACAAAAGCGATGCGAATTACGCGGTATTGAGACAAAGGTATTATTAGTTGGGTTGCAGACTACAGAAAAAGAATTATCTTCTTGCGACATTTTACTTATGGGTGGGGCGCAAGACAGCCAACAAACAATTGTGGCAAAAGATTTGGAGAAAAAGAAAAAAACACTTTCTTCTTTAATAGAGAGTGGTGTTCCTGGAATATATATTTGTGGTGCATTTCAATTTTTGGGCAAATATTATAAAGAAGCAGACGGAACAATAGTTAACGGTTTAGGAATTTTTGATTTGTATACAGAAAACCCGGGGAATAATTTTCCGCGACTTATTGGCAATATGGCATTTGATGCATCAGGTATCTTAGGAACAGCAGCTCCTATGATTGGTTTTGAAAATCATGGAGGGAGAACCTACCTTGGGTTAGGAGTAAAACCTTTGGGAAAAGTAATCAAAGGTTTTGGCAACAATGGAGAAGATGGTACTGAAGGATCGGTATATAAAAACAGCATTGGAACTTATTCACATGGCCCAATTTTGCCTAAAAATCCTCCAATTGCAGATTTTCTTATACAAGAGGCACTCAAGAAAAAATACAAGCAAGAATTTGTACTTTCAAAGTTAGACGATACCATTGCAGAAAAAGCAAAACAAACAATTTTAGACAGAATTTTGCAATAAATATATTATCCTTGCGTTACAAAAAGCTTGGGACTATAATCTGATCATGAAAGATTTAATCTTTTTTAAATTGGGTGGCACCTGGGACATGATTATAAAAAATAACGCGTTATATGGCATGGGAACGTTGGATGATTTAATGCTTTCAGAATTAGAAGAAGAATTAGGATATTTTTCTGATAGCAAAAATTACACCACTTTAGAAAAAAAATTAGCTCAAAAAATTGAAAAAATTATTACTCTTGAAGGAAAAACAAGTGTAGATATTCCTTCTCACATGAATTTTGTCCCAGATGTTGCAAATATTGGAAAAGGAAAATTTGTTTCTTTATTCTCTGGAGACAGTTCTCACATGAGAGATAGTCTTATTGCTCCCTTCGTTGCATACTTATTGCAGTTTGCGAATCAAAATCCCAATGTAACTATTACCGGTGGTCATGGGACAGATACCGCAGATATAGCTGTTTTGCCTCTTTTAGATGCTTATTCCTTTGATACACAATTACCTTCCTTTATTTTTTCCGGGGCAAATAGATCTCATAGAGAAGAAAACTCAGATGCTCCACAAAATTTTGCAGATATGTTTACCATTGCACAGGCTAACTTGTTACCAGGAGCATATTGGGTATTTGCTAATTATGTATTTAAAGCAAGTGATTTGGTAAAAATTTCACCATTAGAATCTAGGATCTTAGATAATTTTTCAACATTTTATTCTCCTCATCTTCGAGCAGAAAAAGTTGAAGATATGATAAAAGGCATGCCAGAGAGAAAGTTGAGAAAATATGCATCTGTTCAAGCAAATCATATTGTAAATCAGGTAACCACAGATTCTTTATTTGAAGCAATGACAAAGGTGCATATTGTAGATATTGGCGAGCAAAATGCATTAGATGAGGACATGAAAGCAATTATGAATCCAGATTACAAAGCAGTTGTTGTTGCAGGTCATGCGTTTGGAAATGTAAGTGATCCAATAAAATATGCTTGTATAAGTGCTGCAGAAAAGGGAAAATTAATTATTCTTGCCAGTCGATGTCTTATTGCAGATGTTAATCAAAGATATGGAGCAAGTTTGTTAACTGTTAATGCTCATGAGCTTAGAAAGAGCGGCAAAAAAATTATTTCTGCTAGTAAATTAAATAAAAATGTTGCACGAGCATTGGCAATTCGGGCAGTACATAGTAACTTAAATGAATACGAAACTGGAGAATTGTTTTATAAATATGCTGTATCCAGACAACTGTCAGAACAAGATATAGTTGTTGGCTAATCCTCTTTCTTGTCACAAATTTTGTTTAGCCTTATAATAAACATATGAAAATTAACGTTTCTGCCTTGGCAAAACTTGCAAATCTAACTCTTTCTGAAAAACAGCTAAAAGATTTGGAAGAAAGTATTCCCGGAGTTGTTGAATACATGGATGAAGTTAAAAACTTAGATGTAGACAGCATTCCAGAAACAACAAGAGTAACTGAAGAAAAAAATATTCTTAGAGAAGATATAGTTACAGAATCTTTATCTCAAGAAGAAGCATTAAAAAATGCAAAACAAACGCATAAAGGATTTTTTGTTGTGCCAAATGTTTTTGGAGGAAAAAAATAATGTTGTTAAATAAATCCATAAAAGAATTAGCCAAAGGGTTGCAAAGTAAAGAATTTACTTCAGTTGATTTGGTAAACGAAGCACTAGAACAAATTGAGAAATTAGATACTAATTTACACAGTTTTATTACAGTTAGAGAAAGAGAGGAAATTTTAAAAGAAGCAGCAGAAAAAGACAACACACGCACATTTTCTTCTAATATTTTGCATGGTATTCCATTCTCTTTAAAAGATGCGTATGTTACAAAAGGAATTAGAACAACATCTGCAAGTAAAGTGTTAGACGACTACATTCCACAATACAGTGCAACCGTGTACAAAAAATTACAAGAAACCGGCGCAATTTTAATTGGCAAAAACAATATGGATGCGTGGGGACATGGAGGATCAACAGAAAATACAAATTATACGCCAGCAAAAAATCCTTGGGATAACCAAAGAATTGCAGGAGGATCATCTGGCGGCAGTGCTGTATCTATTGCAACAAGAATGACATCTTTTGCCATAGGAGAAGATACCGGTGGATCTATTAGAAATCCGGCTTCTATGTGTAATATTTCTGGACTTAAAGTAACCTATGGAAGAGTATCAAGATATGGTGCAATTGCCTATGCATCATCTTTAGATAGTGTTGGTCCAATGGCAAAAAGTGTTGAAGATTTGGCAATTATATTAGGACAAATTGCAGGAGTAGATGCACA
>JAKAEF010000078.1 GCA_021820025.1 bacterium
GTGCTCCTCCTTGACTTGCTTCTTGGTCATTATCTAATCCACTTAACCCCATAGGAGCAATCGCAAAACGAGAAGTGTAATAATTTTTAAAATCATGCATCATTTGCGTTTTATCAAATTGGTAATTCGAAAGATTATCTCCGCAGTTAATAATTCCAGCATATAAATCTTTAATATTGTTTCCTCCAGAAGGCAAAGCAAATCCTCCGTTGTCATCAAAAATAATATAAACAAGACTAGCAATAATTAAAAAAATCAAAACATAAACAATCCAATATTGTCTTAAATTTTTAATAATATTTCCTACTTTTTTCACTGCTCTTTCCCCGCGTCTACTTAATATTTTTCTTCCTCTCCCACCTCTTGCCGCAGCAGAATTTGCAGCATTAATTGCTCCAGATCCTGTAGGAATTGGGACTGAAGGAATGTCAATTTTTAAAGGTGGTACCTTATCCCAATATCGTTGAAACAATTTCCAATATTCCGCTCTATTTCTAAAAAGAAGTCTTAATCCGCGTCCGCTTGTTAATTGTTGTCTAATCGTTGACCTTTGGGAACTTCGCAAAGCTCTTTTAAAATATTTTTCCATGTGTTTTTTATATCGAGGGTCTTGCAGTTTTTTAGCCATACCAGGATTTTGCATGGCTCTTTGTATCTCTTGGTCATATATATCTTGTTTTATTCTGGCAACTCTATAGGCAAGGGTTTCAGGATATAATTTCTCTCCTGAAGCGAGGAGATTAGAAGCAGCGGCATTTGCATGTTCTTCAATTCTTTTTTTTAATGCTTTAATATTCGGATCATTTCCCACAAAAACAGCATTTGCTCGCCCTTCTCTTTTTAAATATCTATTTAATTTTTTAGGAGCATACTCTTGTGCCCAGGAAATCCATTCCTCTCGGGCTCTTTCATCAAGACTTTTAACTTTTCCGTCAGGAGAGCCATATAAGAAATTAAGTTCATCTTGATGAGTAAATCCAGGCATGTTGGCTAGTAATTGTCCTTTTTTTGCAGCAACAGCCCGTTGAAATGCATTTTTCCCCGATGTTTGTTTCCAATTTCTTACCGCTTCATTTTTTGCATCCTCACGTTCCCTTAGCAGATCTTCTCGAATCTGTTTATATTTGGGATCTTCTTCAATAGTTTTTGGTCTGTTAATAAATGGAAGGGGAATTATAGAAGCAGCTCCTGCTCCAAGTGCAAAAACACCAGACGCAGGGGGAAGATTGGCCGGTTTTTGAGGAGTTTGTTGTTGATCAAATAATTGTTGCTCAGTTTCACGATCAGCCATTGTTTCCAATGCTTCTACTTGTTGCATGGAATTTAAAAGGCGGTTTACAGTACGAGTTGATTCACTTCCAAGACTTCCTGCTTGTGCTCGTAAAAGTTGGGCAACTCTATCTGCATCTCTTACTCCCATAAAAGGAACAAGTTCAGGATGATCCTGAACAGATTCCATCATGTGGGTGATAATTCTATTTTGATTGTTCCTTGCTTCGGCAACTTTGGTAAATGTATTGGCCATAATTTACTACTGATGTATCTCTGCTGTTTCTGTACTAGCAGGTTGCATTGCAGGAGATCCTTGCTGTTCACCTTGCTTTCGGGCAAGAAGTTCTTCTGGATTGGAAGTAATAATTGCATGCTCAAACGGTGCAGAAACAACTTTTATGGCAACATGGCTTTGTCCCGCAAAGAAAAGTCCTTCTCCAACCCCGGCAGAAAGCAGCAATTGTCTTTCTCCTCCAGAGAGATTAAAAGTATGCGTTATCTCTGGGATAGAAGACGTTGATTGTTTCAGTAAAATTTGAATGGAAGAGTTAGATAAAATTGCGCGACCATATTCTGTTGCTAAAAAGTCTTCCACATCTTGAGATGCGGTAGTTAATCCTAAGTAGTATTTTCTTGCTCGTTTTGCAATGCCAAACATAAATGACGCACTATCTTCATAGCGCATTAAATACCACGCCTCATCAACAATCAAAAGTCTTTTTTTTAGAGATTTTCTGACTTTTGTCCAAATAAAATCAAGAATTATATGCATGGCAATAGGGCGTAATTCATCTTCAATATCTCGAAGCGAGAAAACAGTTACTTTATTGGTAATGTCAAAATTTGATTGCTGATTAAAAATGCCTGCCAAACTCCCAGAAATAAATTTCTCTAAACGCAAAACTAATTCTTTTGCATCTGGTTCTTGCATTTGAGAAAGCACATGATATAAATCTTGCATCATAGGGGGCTCTTTTGTTTGTGTCTCTGGATCTTGTGTAATGCCTTTAGTTGCATATGTTTGGACAAGTGCTCTATCTAGCACAGCATCCATAGCAGCTGTCATGGTGCCAAGGGCAATTTTTAGAAGTCCTCGTAACGATAAAATTTTAAGACCTAATTCATTTTCTCCTTCTTCATATAATCCCGATAAATCAAAAGGATTAATTTTTACTGGAGAAGTTTGAGAAAAAAGAACATACTCTCCATGAAGCGTCTCTACAACTTTTTGGTATTCATTTTCAGGATCAATAATAATAACATCAGAGCCAAACATGTAGCTTCGTAGAATTTCGAGCTTTAACAAATACGATTTTCCAGAACCAGATTTTCCAAAAATAATTTCATTTGCGTTTTCTAAGCTAAATCTGTCAAAAATAATTAACGAAGAGTTTTTTTGATTAATTCCATAAAGGATTCCTTTATTTTGAGTAAGTGTTGCTGACGAAAAAGGAAACGTTGATGCCAAAGAGGTAGTATCCATATTCCTTGTGAGATAAATCCGATCTGTCCCCATAGGGAGTGTTGTTTTAAACCCCTCTTCCATTTGAAGCGTTGCTGCTTTTGGAGAAAGTAACATGGAGGCAAGCGTAGTGGTTAATTTTTTTGTATCGTCTTGTAATTCTCTAAGGTTGTCTGCAGAAATTGTAATGTATAATCCAAATTGAAAAAACCGCTCTATTCCTTTTGCAAGGGAATCTTGTAGCGCAAGAGCATCTTCCAATGCTGCACTTACAGCTGGATTAATTACCTGGCCTCTTTCTGCATCTGAGGCAATAGTTGCTTCCATTTCTGCAATTTTTCTTTGCAAACTTCCTAATACATCTGAAGCTTGCTCAGGATAAATAAAAAAGGCGATACTTAATTCGTTTTCAAAATCAATTAATGGTTGGAGCCAATTGGCAGAAACAAATCGAGGATAAGAAGTTACAAAAAAAGTTTTAAAATAGGTATCTCCAATGCGAATGTTGCTAAAATCTGTTTCTATTGAAGGGGGAGCAATAATATCTGCAAGAGATTTCTCTTCAATATTTTCCACAGAATCGGTTTTTTTTTCTTGGGGAATAGTATTTTTTTTGGGCAGAAAAGATAATTTCATATTATATTGTATGTTCTCCTTTATTTATTGTCTGTGTCTCTTGCTCGTCATGCATATTATAAAAATTATGAAATAATTGAATAAGTTGTTCTTTTTGCAAAATTTTTGTTTGTAAATTTGCTCTTGTCAGTTGGTTTTGCAATCCTTCAGCTTTTGTTTTTAATGTCGGCTTTGCATTTAAAAGAATATTATCAAGGGAAGCATTCACAGTAGCTTTAGAAACAGAACCCACACTTACTTCTACATAAGAATATGGAATACTAATATAAAATTTTTTATCTAAAACAATATTTTGTTTAACGAGATGTATTACAAATTCTTTATAGTTTTCCATATATGTTGCTACATTTGAATCAGTAATTTTTTTTATCTCTTCTTCAAGTTTTTTTATATAAGAAGAAACATCCACCCTTTTGTTTACTGCAAGAATTTGAATAGGAAAACTAATAGAATTAAGAAAAGAAGCATATGCAGAGATTTTTGCATCTTGTTCTTCTTTGGATAAAAGAGCAAAGTTAGTGGGAGAAACTTCAATAATCATGCATGCATTACCGTTATTAAAAATAACAATATCTTCAACAATGTCTCTTACCTCAGTAAATTTTTGAGTTGACGCAGCCATAATTGGTTTATCCATACTATTCATTCCCTCCAAACAACGTTTTACGAAGTTCTTCTCTTGCATCAACAGAAATAACTTCTAATGGTTCTAAAATAGTTCCGTTTGCGGTTATTTCTACTGTATCAAATTTCTGTTGTTTTTTAGAATCTTCAAAGGTAATAGTATATGTTCCGTTAAGAAGTGGCGTTGCAGAAACAAATTGTCCGAGCTGATTTGTTTTAAATGCTCTAACAGGATTTTGATCTTTATCTTTTACTTCAACGAGAATGTTTGGTAAAACATTCCCTCGAGAGTCTTTAATGACTCCCGTAATAAGATTAGGCACATCGGGAATAAATGGTGCTCCACTTATTTTTTGTAGTTGTTGGGGAATTTTTTTAACATGCTGTGTCTCTTCCGGAACAGTTGCCGTTGTTGGAGTAAAAACATGCGTTGGTTGTGCCTGAAGTTTGTTTTGCAATTGTAATACTTGTTTTTCTAATAGTTCTTTTTGAGATTGCATATCCTGTATTTGTTGTTCAAGCTCTTTGACTTTTTGATGAGCCAATTCCTCCTGCGGTTGTCCTTGTTGTTTTTGTTCTTCTTGTTTTGCTTCTTCTAACTCTTGCTCAAGCTGTTCGGGTGTATGTTCTTGTGATTCTTGTACAGGCTGCTCTACTGATACTGGAAACGATTCCTGTGGAATGGGCTGTGCTTGTAAAAGAGGTTCTTCTTGAAGAGAAAAATCATCTGCTGGAGAAGATGAGTCAACTGCATTCTCTTGCGTGTCTTCTGTTATCCCTGCAGGAGGATTAGATGCAAAAAAAATTTTTTCTCCTTTTTCTGGTTCTTTTTTGTCATTCTTTTTTGTAATTGCTTGTCCTGGTGTGACCGTAATATTGGAAGCCGCACTTTTTGTTTTGTATGAAAATTCATTCGGTTTTATAAGAGCATTTAAAAACAAAAGGATCATTGTGTCCGCAGACCTGCCTTCTACAGGAACAAATGCTAAAAATACTCCAAGTAGTGCAAAAAACCCACTAAGAATAAGTCTAAAAAGAAAAAAAATAGGAA
>JAKAEF010000079.1:0-630 GCA_021820025.1 bacterium
AAAACTTTCTCCAATTGAGGCACTTCGCTATGAATGATATACTTTTGTTATGCTTTTAGATTTAACAATTCCATTAAATAATAAAACACCAATTTATCCTGGAGACCCCCAAGTAGCAATAGAACAAGGTACTTTTTTAGAGAAAGATCAGTTTGTTATGCACAAACTTGCTTTAGGAACGCATACCGGAACGCACATTGACGCGCCAATGCATATGCTTAAAAATGGCAAAACACTTGAAGAAATGCCATTAAATTCATTTTTTGGAAAAGGAATATGCGTAGATGTATCTACTAATTATTCTATTGAAACACTAAAAAAATATACGATAGAAAAAGATGATATTGTTTTACTGTACACAGGATGGGAAGATAAAAGAAATACTCCGGAATATTTTGAAAAGTTTCCACCTATTCCTGTTGCAGTTTGTAATTATTTCATTGAAAAAGGGATTAAATTACTTGGAACTGATTCTCCAAGTGCAGATGATATTCCGTTTACTTCGCACAAGTTACTTTTGCAAAATAATATTCTTATTGTTGAAGCGTTAATTAATCTAAAACAATTGATTGGCAAAAATTTTACCATTACTGCACTTCCCTTGCGGTTATCTTTAGATGGATCTCCTGT
>JAKAEF010000079.1:640-5005 GCA_021820025.1 bacterium
TGCAGTTGCTGTTTCTGCTTGGTGTTTTTCAAAGTTAGGATATATAAGTTTAGCTAAATTTTGTCCTGCGTGAAATGCCATACCAAAAAAATTAGCGGCCATTGTTCTTTGTCCTTGAGGTAAAGGATGCTCTCCAAGTAATTGATTTGGTGGCAACATGTGAAACGTATCTAAAAATAAAATGTCCATTCCAGGATTTTCTGTTAATAATTGATTAATAGATTCTTTCATTGCATTATTTATTAAAATTGCCAAATTTGTTGCAAAATATTTACCAAGCCTTTCATTTTTAAGAGGATAACTTTCTACTACTTTTCCATCACGACTTACATAATCAATTCTATCCGCATTTCCAAGGTTAGGTAATCCTTCAATAACAAGCCTGTTAACATTTCCGTTATTCATTGCTGCAATTTGTCGTAAAAGCTTTAAAAAGCCTACCTGATATTGAGCAATTGCTCCTAGTAACTCATCATCTAATGTAAAAAAATCTGGAGTAAAAGGATTATTTGCAATTCTTTTAAGTCTTGAAGCTTTGCTTGCTAAAGCATGGACAATATCATTTCCACCCACACTTAACCACCAATCAACATTTGCTTCTGTTTGCAATACCCTAGTTAGTTTTGGATCTCGCAATTGTCTTTGAACATCTTGAATTCTAGAACCTTCTCTCGCAATTGTTAAATGATCCCAATTGGGTTGGATATGTGTTTTTTGAGGTAATAATTCGCTCCCGTTTATAGCATCTGTTGCATATTCTGCTGCTGGGATATCTGGTTTTCCTTTTTGGTAATACCCTTCACCTATGCTATCTCCAGAGGCTATCGCATAGGTCCTTTGTAATGCATCTGCGGAATAAATTGTTTCTGTTTTTGCCAAACAAGGCACTTCTTGAGCCCATACAATATCCATTCTATGCCGTTGTTGTTTTATCCAATCCCATGCTTTGATAAGGTAGGGTTGCGATACAGCAAACATGGTATCTAATGCAACAATGTCTGCAAACAAAACTAATCCGAATTTAAGTACATCTCTGCGGCTTATGCCTTGGCGTTGCCCTTGACTCTCTTGTTCGTGTATATTTGCCACTGCGACAATTGGTATATACCCTAGAGAGCAATTGGTCAAGAGGTTTATTGCTTGGTTCTTTCAAAGCGGATTCTATCTATTTTTGATAAATATTTCTTTCTTGGTCTGAGACTAATAGGTGTTACTTCTAATAATTCGTCTTCTTCTATAAAGTCTAAGTATTGCTCCAAACTCATTTTAAGTGGTGGAGTTAAAACAACTGCAATATCTCCTGTTGATGCCCGCATGTTGGTAAGCTTTTTGCCTTTAATAACATTAATTTCTATATCTTCTTTTCTTGGGTGCATACCAATAATCATGCCTTCATATACTTCTGTTGCAGGATCAATAAAGGTTGTGCCTCTTTCTTGTGCATTTTGCAAACCATATGTTAGTGCTGTTCCAGATTCTGATGCAATTAATACGCCACTTCTAATTTTCTCAAGAGATGGTTTAAGTGGCTCATAGCCATTAAACAGAGTATTAATAACTGCTGTTCCTTTTGTATTTGTTAACAAAACACTTCGAATACCCAATAAATTTTTAGATGGAATTTTGTATTCAAGTCTTGTATTTCCTTTGCCGTCTGTTTCCATGTTGGTCATTTCACCTTTTCTAACACCCATTTCTGTAGTAACCGCTCCAACGTATGCATCTGGGATATCTATAATAACGTCTTCAATTGGTTCCATTTCTACGCCATCAATTTTTTTAGTAATAACTTGAGGTTTTCCGACTTCAAATTCGTATCCTTCTCGTCGTAATGTTTCAATTAATACAGATAAATGTAATTCTCCACGGCCAGAAAGCATAAATCGCTCACCAGTAACATCTAAGCGCAAACTGACATTGGTTTCTAATTCTTTTTGCAATCTTTCTAAAATCTGTCGAGAATTGGTAAATTTACCTTCTCTTCCTGCAAATGGAGAGGTATTTGGTCCCATAGAAATTTTAATGGTTGGTTCTTCTATGCTAATTCTTGGAAGTGCTGTTTGGTCTGATGGATCTGTTACTGTATCTCCAATCGTTGCATTTGCAACTCCAGTAATATCTACAATGTCTCCTGCTCCTGCTTCTTCTACTTCTGTTTTTTTAAGACCACGAGTAATAGAAATAGTATCTAATCTACCATTTTGTTTTTCTCCATTATCTTTTAATAAAACAACTGGTTGTCCTTTTTTAGCACTTCCTCGTTTTATTCTTCCAATAATATGCTTTCCTTTGTGGGTATCGTAATCTAAAGAGGTAACAAGCATTTGGAATGTTCCTTCTTCTGTAATAGGCGCTGGGATGTTTTCCAAAATTGCTTCAAAAAGAGGTTCTAAATTTGTTGCATTTTGCGCTTCTTCAACTGTTTTTCCAGCTTTTCCTTCTCGACCAATTGCGTATAAAACTGGAAAATCAAGCTGATCTTCATGTGTTGCCAACTCTAAAAATAAATCATGGGTTCTGCTAATTGTTTCATTAATATTGGCGAGTGGTTTATCTATTTTATTAATAACAACAATAACTTTAAGACCTAACTGTAGTGCTTTTTTAAGTACAAATTTGGTTTGAGGCATTGGGCCTTCTTGAGCATCAATAATGAGTAATGCACCATCTGCCATGTTTAAGGTTCTTTCAACTTCTCCTGAAAAATCAGCATGACCTGGGGTATCAATAATGTTTACTTTAAACCCTTTATATTCAATTGCAGTATTTTTTGCCAAGATAGTAATTCCTCTTTCTCTTTCAAGCGGATTACTATCTAAAATGGTTGTTTGCAACATTTCTGCTTCGTTTTCTCGAAAAGTATGTGATTGCTTAAGCAAAAAATCGACCAAGGTTGTTTTACCATGATCAACGTGAGCAATAATCGCAACGTTTCTAATTTTTTTAGGATCAAACATAGATTTAGAACAAAAAAGCGCGTTCTTGCGCTCCTTGTACATATATTATACCATAAAATCATGTGGGGATACTTTAAAAATGCTCGAACCCTTTATAACAAGAATATTAAGGGGCATAGAGAAGAACCAAGATTCCTTATTTTGACTTCATTTATCCTTACCTTTATTGCCGCTCGGCTTATTGTTTATAATATTGAATTCCAGTTATTTCCCCTTATTCCAACTCGATATATAGTTATCCATGATATTCATGTACATCATTTAGTATGGGGTATTTTTTTACTTTTGATTGCTGGATTTATACGGATACCTCAATTTGGCCATGAGTTATATAGATTGTCTTCCATTCTTTACGGTATGGGTGCAGCACTTACGTTAGATGAGTTTTCTTTGTGGCTTCGATTTAATCCAAATGCATACTTTGGTCCAGAAGGAAGAATTAGTATAGATGCTGTAGCTATATTTACTCTTTTACTGTTATCTACATTTTGGCATGGAGCTTTCTGGAGAAGACTATTTGATTTTACCCTTAAATATGTTTTCTTTAGGCGTAAAAAACACACCCCATGACAAAGCATTTCCTTCATAGGTACAAGATACCTGTTTCTATTGGACTCATTGTCTTATTTTTATTCTTTATCGTCTCAGGAGTTTTTCTATTTTTCGATCTTGATTTACACAAAGAAAAAACAATGGTCCCAAAAATTGCTGTTTCCCCTACAATAGTTCCTACCCCAACTGCAACTCCTTCACCAACATTGACACCAACTCCTGTTTATACGGGATATTGTCTCAATATTCCTGTACTTATGTATCATCACGTTGCTCCACAATCTGTAGCAATCACCAGAGGGTTTTCATCTCTTAACGTTGACAACAATTTGTTTGATCAGCAAATGGGATATATTGCTTCGCATGGTTTTACAACACTTTTTGCAGAAGATTTAGTAAATGCACTCCATAATCATGCAACTCTTCCAGCAAAAAGTATTGTTATCTCATTAGATGATGGGTATGACGATGTCTATAATTATGCCTTCCCAATTGCCAAAAAATATGGAGTTAAACTTACAGTTATGGTTCCAACAGGGCTATTAGGCGTTCAGGGACCTACAAATTCGTATTATACTTGGGGACAGTTAAAAGATATGCTAGGCAGTGGACTTGTGCATGTTGGAAATCATACGTGGTCTCATTATCCTGTTGGAAGTGGCAATGCAGCAAAAGATCAATATGAAATATCTACCGCACAAAAAGAATTTAAACAAAATATAGGAATAATGCTAAGTTGAACAATAAATCACACGAGACAAGAATTAAGAATTTATCGATGCAGGATAATAGCAGTAATTCGAAGCAAGGCAAAGCAGACTGCATGACAAGCTATTACTAGCAGAATTTTTATCTT
>JAKAEF010000080.1 GCA_021820025.1 bacterium
AAAAGTACAAAATGGGGTAACCGGAATAAAAATTTATCTAAACCAAACAACTGGAGGATTTATTGTAGATACAAATGTTTTTAGAAAAATATGTGAAAGTTGGCCAGTGGAACTTCCTATTCTTGTGCATGCAGAGGCAGATGTAATTGGAGAAGTAATCGAGATTGGTCACCAAACAATAAAAAAACTGCATATTTGTCATATTAGCTCACAAAAAGAGTTAGAAACTGTTATAAACGCCAAACAACATGGATATAATGTTACCTGCGGCGTAACACCACATCATTTATTTTTAACAGAAGAAGCAACACAAAGATTAGGCAGTATTGCCAGGATGAAACCAACGCTAAAACCTCAAGCTGATGTAGATTTTTTATGGAGCCATTTGCAAGATATAGACATTATAGAATCAGATCATGCACCTCACAGCAGAGAAGAAAAACAAAGCGACAAACCGCCATTTGGTATACCTGGTCTTGAGACAACACTTGCACTACTGCTCACAGCTGTAAAAGAAAATGAACTAACCGTACAAGATATCGTAAGATTGTGCCATGATAATCCTGCAAAGATTTTTAACATCACAGAAGATCCTCAAACATATATAGAAGTTGATGAAAATGAAGAGTGGGTTGTAGACGCAAGTAAACTCTTTACCAAAGCAAAATCTTCGCCATGGCATGGCGTATCACTGACAGGAAAAGTAAAACGGGTGTATATTAGAGGAACAAAGGTATTTGAAAATAATCAATTTTTTGTAGAACCAGGATTTGGTCAAATTATAAAAAATATTACTTAAACAATGATTCTCTCAGTCATATTTGACTGGAAAAATACCCTTTACGACCCAGAAAGTAAACAATTACTTCCAGGAAGCTTAGAACTTCTTAATTTGCTCAAAAAAGAAGAAATACCACTTATGCTTATTAGCAAGGGTACGAGTGAAATGATTGGAGAAGCACAGCGACTTGAGATAACTGATTATTTTACAAAAGTTATCTTTTTATCCGAACAAAAAAAGGCAGAAAATTTTAAAGAATTTATTACAGATGTAGCCAAAGACACCTGGATTGTCGGTGACAGAATAGATTCAGAGATTGCTATTGGCAAAAGCTTAGGAGCAACAACGGTCTGGATAAAACAAGGACCATTTGCAAAAAACGTTCCCAATCCAGAAGAAATTCCTGATTTTATTGTTTCTAATTTAGAAGAGGCTTATAACCTTTTTTATGAGCAGCTTGCCCTTTCATTTACAAATCAATTATAATGTGTATAATAGTATAAATTATGCTTCATAAGCCTTTTTTTGATCCTGAGAAAACCTACGAAGAAAATTTTTCACAAGGACCATTTGGAGCATTTGCAGACGGAGAAATATTTAAACAAACAGGTACCCCAGAATATACAGTTTTAGGACAAAAAGTATTTACCCCCTTTGGAATCCCAGCAGGACCCTTATTAAACGGCAAATACGTAAAGGCTGCCTTAGATAAAGGTTTTGATATGCCAATTTATAAAACAGTCAGAACAAAAAAGTATCCATGCAATCCATGGCCAAATGTTTTATCTGTACAAGTTAAGGGCGATTTAACCTTAGAACAAGCAGACAAAGGAGTTGTTGCAAATCATACATATTCAGAACCCATTTCTATAACTAATTCGTTTGGTGTTCCATCTTTTGACCCAGATTTCTGGCAAAAAGACATGAAAGAAGCAGTAGATTATGCCAAAAAAGGACAAGTTGTTATTGGCAGTTTTCAAGGAACAACAAATGCTACAGGCAATGTAGATGCGTATGTAGAAGATTTTGTAACTGCTGCAAAACTGGTTAAAGAAACAGGTGCAAAAATTTTAGAAATTAATTTATCCTGTCCCAACGAAGGAACTGCTCATTTACTTTGCTTTGATTTAGAAAGAACAGCAAAAGTGGCAAGTGCGGTTAAAAATGCAGTAGGAAATACTCCGGTTGTTATTAAAGTGGCCTACTTTAAAGAACAAGAACAGCTTAAAAAGCTTTTAACCCTTGTTGGCAATGTAATAGACGGCATAGCAGCAATTAATACCATTCCTGCGAAAATTTATGACGAGAATGGCAATCAAGCGCTTCCAGGTAATAACAGATTAGTTAGTGGAACCTGCGGCTATCCAATTAAATGGGCAGGAGAAAATATGGTAGAACGATTAGTAAAACTTAGAGAAGAAATGAATTTAAACTTTGAAATTATTGGAGTAGGCGGCGTAACAACTGTACAAGATTATGAAGAATATAGAAAATTAGGTGCAGATGCTGTTATGAGTGCAACCGGTGCCATGTGGAATCCATTTTTAGCACAAGAAATTAAAAAACAAAAATAATATGAATTTTCAAGATAAATTAGATGCAATTATTGCCAAAAGTAATTCTTTAGTTTGTGTGGGCTTAGATAGTGACTATGGAAAATTACCTGAACAGTTGAAATCTGCAGAATACCCACAATTTGAATTTAACAAAGCAATTGTAGATGCAACACATGATTTGGTTTGTGCATACAAGCCAAATTCTGCATTTTATGAAGCTAGAGGATCTAGAGGAATAGATGAGCTTAAAATGACCTTTGATTACATAAATCAAAATTATCCAGATGTTATTACCATTTTAGATGCAAAGCGAGGAGATATTGGCAACACAAATAATGGGTATATTAAATTTGCCTATGACTATTTAAATGCAGACTCTATTACGCTGCACCCATATTTAGGCAGCGAGGCTATAAAACCATTCTTAGAAAGGGCAGATAAAGGCGCAATAATTTTATGCCGAACTTCCAATCCAGGTGCAGGGGAAATACAAGATTTGCCAATTGCAGATGAAACACTCTATGAACGCGTTGCCAAACACGTAGCAAATTCTTGGAACACAAATAATAATTGTCTGTTAGTTGTTGGAGCAACCTACCCAGAAGAATTAGCAACCATTAGAAAAATTACCAAAGATATGACATTTTTGGTTCCTGGCATTGGTGCCCAAGGTGGGGATATAGAAAAAACAGTTAAAGCAGGACTAAATAGTAAAAATGCAGGGATGATTATTAATTCATCCAGAGGTATTATTTTTGCAAGCAATGGTACTGATTTTGCAGAAAAAGCACGAGAAGAAACAGAAAAACTAAAAACAGAAATTAATAAATATAGACATAGTTAATTGACAAAAAAATGCTTGTCTGGTATTTTTAAAAAGTTATGAATAATGAAGTTTTAGAAATTCTTAAAAAAATAGGTGCAGTTATTACTGACGATCATTTTGTCTACACATCTGGCAAACACGGCAAAGTATATATAAATAAAGACGCAGTCTATCCACATACTGTTGATACTTCAAGAATTTGTGAACTATTTGCTCAAAAGCATAAAGATTTAGATATAGATGTTGTTGCAGCTCCATCTTTGGGCGGCATTGTACTAGAAACCTGGACTGCATATCATTTAACAAAATTAAAAAATAAAGAAATACTAGGTGTTTATACAGAAAAAGATGCAGAAAAAAATCAAGTTTTTACCAGAGGCTATGACAAATTAGTTACTGGAAAAAATGTTTTAGTTATAGAAGATTTAACAACAACCGGTGGCTCAGTGCTTAAAGTTGTAAACAGTGTCAAAAATGTTGGCGGCAATGTTGTTGCTGTTAGTGTTATGGTAAACCGCGATCCAGAACATGTAAATTCAGACATGATGGGAGTCCCATTCTCAGCCCTTGCAGAGTTAAAAGCAGAAGCGTGGGATGAAGCAGATTGCCCAATGTGCAAAGAAAATAAACCAATAAATACCAATGTTGGCCACGGTAAAAAATACTTAGAAGCCAAAAAAGCCACAAAATAATCTTCACATCATTGACGGAACAAAAAAAACCTACTAGCATAAAAGTATGAACAAGGTTCATGTAGATACAGCAGGCGGCGTAATAGTTTTTTTTATCCTTTTATTTTTATACACCAAATTTATTGGTCCTATTCCTTTTGCTGTTAACAGTATTAACACAACCAAACAAAATCTTTTTCAGGCACAAGGGACAGGAGAAGTCTCCGCAATACCAAATACAGCAGATATTTCTTTAGGTGTCACTAAAACAGCGGCAACAGTGGCAGATGCGCAAAACCAAACTAACACAGCAGTCACAAATATATTAAACGCTATCAAAACACTTGGTATTGATGCAAAAGATATAAAAACCATAAACTACTCAGTCAATCCACAATATAACTATAACGCAGGCTCTCAAACAATAACAGGATACAGCGTGACACAAAATATAGAAGTAAAACTTTCTCCAATTGAGAAAGCAAGCAAAGCAATTGATGCAGCGACGGCAAATGGCGCCAATTTAGTTGGAGGAATTTCTTTTACATTAGATGATACAACAATGCAGAAATTAGAAGATCAGGCAAGACAAAAAGCAGTAGATACTGCAAAACAAAAAGCACAAAGTTTGGCAAACGCAGCCGGAATGAAATTGGGAAAAATTGTCGATGTAGAAGAAACTCCGAATGAAATTCCTATGCCTCGTCCTCTTGTTGTAGGAATGGGCGCAGCAAAAATAGATAGTGCTCCAACAGAATTGCCAACTGGCCAATCAACCATCTCTTCAACTGTTACCATTTCCTACGAAACATATTAATGGTACAAACAGCCAAATGAAAGCTACTTATTTCCGCTGTGGAAGGTTTTGTGGACATCTTTTAACTGCTTATTGGTAATATGTGTATAAATTTGCGTTGTTGCAATGTTTTTATGCCCTAACATTTCTTGAACACTTCGTAAATCTGCACCATTTGTTAACAAATCTGTAGCAAAACTATGACGCAAAGTATGAACCGTAGCGTCTACCGGAAGTCGTGCTGCTTTAACATATTTTTTTACCATTCGCTCAACACTTCTAGACGTTAGTCTCATTTTTTCTCCATCATTTTCTGGAATCTCTTGCCCTGAATATCGAATAAACAATGGTTTGTACACATCTTTT
>JAKAEF010000081.1 GCA_021820025.1 bacterium
CTAGTGCACCAGAAACTTCACCCAATTTTCCTGCATTATAAGAAGAATCTAGAGGATAAAATCCATCAAGTAAACTATATGCATATCGTATTGAGCTTTCTGTTAAAGGTTGACCTAAAGGAAAATCTATCCAATGATAACCAATTTTAAGCACCATTTTATCCCAATAGACGCCGACAACTTCACAAGTAAATCTTGTAGAACGATCTACCATTGCAACATCATTTCTTGTTAGATTTGCGACAATTGCACTTGCTTCTGAAGGTTGATCGTAGTATCCACCTGTTCCTTCTGCCTTAACCATATTATGGGACATTATATCAAGAAATATAATAAAAAAATATAAGACGCTTAGAAGATTTTTTTAATGAAACTTTCGGACAACACCCACAACTTTGCCTTGAATAATAAGAGAACGTGGATAAATTGGCTGCATGGTTGAATTTGCAGGTTTTAATACTACCCTACCGTTTTCTTTATAAAATTTTTTAAGCGTTGCTAAATTATCATCTACAATTGCAACAACTATGTCACCTTGATTTACTTCATGAGATTTTTCTATAACAACATAATCACCATCTAAAATTCCATCTTCTATTAACGATGTTCCTTTAACTTGCAAAACATATGCTGTTTTTTGACCGGTTAACATAGATGCACTTACAGAAAATGTTGCATTTGGGTCAGAATGAGGTTCTAATGGTTTTCCAGCTGCAATATACCCCATTAATGGTAAATCAACAGATGTTTGGCTACCTGTTCCCATGGTATTCATTATTTTTGTGTCAATAATTTTTAATACTCTGGCGTTGCCTTCTACTTTTTGTACATATCCTTTTTCGACCAAAGATCGAATAATTGCGTGGATGGTTGAATTACTTCTATGATTGGTTGCTTTAGCAATTTCTGTTAACGTTGGAGAATATCCATATTGATTTTGGAATTGCGCTAAAAATTCTAATACTTCTCTCTCTTTTTTATATAAAACTCCTGGCATAATTATTTGTAAGTCATTCTGAGGAACTTTAGTAGTTTCTTCATTCTGTTAGGGCAGAATTCAGAATGACAATGTACTATTATTTTATACGAAGTTTCGTATATTTTTGTCAATCGATCAATATAATACAGACTACTTGCAAATTAGATCAACATGATAAAATATGATAAAATAAGATATAAATTCAATGGATTTTCAACTTGTTTCCAAATTTAAACCCTCTGGTGACCAACCACAGGCAATAGAAAAATTAACAAAAAATATCCAACAGGATGTACCATACCAAGTACTTCTGGGGGTAACTGGTAGTGGAAAAACATATACTATGGCAAATGTTATCCAAGAGGTAAAAAAACCTACTCTTATTATTTCCCATAATAAAACACTCGCAGGGCAGCTCTATCAAGAATTTAGAGATTTTTTTCCAAACAACGCTGTTTCTTATTTTGTTTCTTACTATGATTACTATCAACCGGAAGCATACATTCCAACATCTGATACGTACATAGAAAAAGAAGCACAGATTAACGAAGAAATTGATAAATTACGACTTTCTGCAACAACAAATTTATTAACACGAAAAGATGTTATTGTTGTTGCTTCTGTTTCTTGTATTTATAATCTTGGAGATCCAACTGAATACGGCAAATTTGTTATGGAATTACGTGCCGGTATGAAACTCACCCAACGGGATGTTATGACAAGATTAACCGATTTACAATATCAAAGAAATGAATTTGGATTTCACAGAAGTACCTTTAGAGTAAGAGGTGAGAGTGTAGATCTCTTCCCTGCCTACATGGATAACGGTATTCATATGGAAATACAAAATAATGTATTAACAGCAATTTCTGAATTTGACCCACTCACTGGCAATACCATAAATGTTATGGATGCAATGGTTATTTACCCGGCCAAGCATTACATGACAGACCCTACAGGATATGAAGATGTTTTTGGACAAATTAGATCTGACATGGAAAAACAAGTCGCGCATTTAAAAAATCAAGGAAAATTGGTAGAAGCACAACGGCTGCAACAGCGAACAAATTACGATTTAGAAATGATTCGAGAAGTAGGATATGTTAACGGCATAGAAAACTATTCAAGATATTTTGACGGCAGAAAATCAGGAGATGCTCCATATACGTTGTTGGACTTTATGGAAGCTTGCTCAAAAGACTGGTTATTAATTGTAGATGAATCACACATTACGATTCCGCAAGTGAGAGGAATGTACAATGGAGACCGCTCAAGAAAAGAAACATTAATAGATTATGGATTTAGACTTCCATCAGCTCTAGACAACAGACCGCTTAAATATGAGGAATTTATGAAACGGACACATCAAACTATTTATGTTAGTGCAACTCCAGATGAATACGAAATGTCTTTAGCTACAGAAAAAGATGCAATTGTTGAGCAATTAATTAGACCAACAGGTATTGTAGACCCAGAAGTTGTTGTAAAACCAACCAAAGGACAAATAGAAGATTTACTGCAAGAAATTAAAAAAAGAATTGAAAAACACCAAAGAGTTTTGGTAACAACGCTTACCAAAAGAATGTCAGAAGAGCTATCTTATTATCTTGATGAACAGGGTATAAAAGTGGCCTATTTGCACTCAGATATAGAAACACTAGAAAGACAAGACATTTTAGATAGATTAAGAAAGGGAGAATACGATGTCTTGGTTGGAATTAATTTGTTAAGAGAGGGCTTGGATTTACCAGAAGTTTCTTTGGTAGCAATTTTAGATGCAGACAAAGAAGGATTTTTGAGAAGCAGAACTTCGTTAATCCAAACCATGGGTCGTGCAGCAAGAAATATAGACTCAGAAGTTATTTTATATGCAGATGTAACAACAAAGTCCATGGATGCAGCAATTAAAGAAGTTGAAAGACGAAGAAAAATTCAACTTGAATACAACAAATTGCATAATATTACTCCAAAGACAATTGAAAAAACAATTCGAGCTAGATTAATAGAAGAAGAATATACAAAAGACGAAGATTTAAAGCAAAAACCAATAGATGTTTTGCTTGAAATGAGTAATTCTAAAGAGGTGTTATTGCCAGATGAAAAAATTGCAATTATTGCCAAACTAAGACAAGAAATGAAAAATGCTGCAAAAAATTTAGACTTTGAAACTGCTGCACTTTTAAGAGACAGAATTAAACTGATTGAAGCAAAATAATTAGAAGCCGCTAATGTTTTCTACATGTTCTATATCTAGTAAATTTCTATATTTGTCTAAAGTTACGCCAATAGCATCAATACGTAACGCTTTGGGCAATTTTGGGTGCAAGTGAGAATATAATTGTGCAGTTTTAACAATATTTTGTATTTTTTCTCGAGTTATCGCCTCAAAAGGCTTGCCAAAATCCTCAGAAATACGGGTTTTTACCTCAAAAAAGACTAATGTATTATCTTTTGTGGCTATTATGTCTATTTCTGTGTAGTTTTTTCTAAAATTCATTTCTTCTATATGAAAACCACTTTTATGAAGCCACTTAGCAGCCACAGTTTCACCAAATTGACCTAATGAATTTCCTACCTTCATGAAGACATTATACAGCTTTTGCTACTCTGAGGTTGTACAATTTTGCTCTTTTTACTCTTTTTTTAGAATGGGCTTTAACTTCTACTTTTTGGATTAATGGAGAGGCAACTGGCCAAATTCTTTCAACAGCTACATCGCCTACCATTTTTTGAACAGTAAAGCTCTTGTTTTCGCCTCGGCCTTTTATAGCCAAAACAATACCTTCAAATACCTGAATACGGGTTTTATCCCCTTCTTGGATTTTCTGGTGAACTCGAATTGTATCTCCTGGAACGAAATCAATAGCTAACATACATGTAATTATACCTGAATTTTAGAGAATTCTCAACACTAAGCTTATTTCCCTTTGCAAGCCTCAATATAGGCCATAAACAATGGGTGAGGCGCAAGTGGCCTACTCTTGTATTCTGGATGACCTTGTGTGCCTAAGAAGAATGGATGTTTACTCTTTGGAAGCTCAATAATCTCACACAAATTCTCTACAACTGAGCGTGCAGAGATAATTAAGCCTGCTTTTTCGTATTCTTTAGCAAATTCATCGTTAAATTCGTATCTATGTCTGTGTCTTTCTGAGGTTAAACCTGTCTTTTCGTCAATTGGACCACCGTATTTTTTGTATGCATCAAAGGCCATTGTGCCTTTTTTCACAATTGCATCCCATTTTCCAAGTCTCATTGTTCCTCCGTAGGCTCGTTTTTCCATAAATTCTTTTTGTGCAGGCATTAAATGAATAACTGGATGTTTGGATTTTTTGTTATTTTCTTCGGTATCTGCATCTTGCCAACCCAACACTGTTCGGGCAAATGCAATACAAGCCAACTGCATTCCATAGCAAAGACCTAAATAAGGAATTTTTTTCTCCATTGCATAAGAAGCTGCTTTAATCATTCCTTCTGCTCCTCTTTCCCCCCAGCCAATTGGCACAATAATGCCATCTGGTTTGCCAATAATTGCTTCTGGGCCTTCTTTTTCTACTTTTTCTGCATCTACCCATCGTGTTTTTACTTCTACATTTTGTGCCCAAGCAGCATGATCTATTGCATCAAAAAGTGCTGCATAGCTGTCTCTTAGTTGATAATCACCGGTTCCAAAGTATTTACCAACAATTGCAATTTCTATTGTTTTCTCTTTTGGAGCCTGAATTCTTTCCCAAAGCTTCATCCATTCAGCAAGCTTTGCTTCTCTAGCTGGAAGACCTAATTTTTTAAGAATTTTTTGTTCTAATTTTTGTTCGTGTAATACAACGGGAATTTCGTATGCACTCTTTAAATCTGGATTAGAAATAATATCTTCTTCATTCATGTTGCAGAAAAGTGCAAATCTTTCTCTTCTTCTCTGGTCTATATACTTTTCGGAACGCGCAATTATAAAGTCAGGTTGAATACCCATAGAATTCAGGGTTTTAACCGAAAGTTGTGTTGGT
>JAKAEF010000082.1 GCA_021820025.1 bacterium
TCCTTGAAGCATATAATATTCTATTGCATCATGAATTAATTCACTATCATTCAAATCTGCAATATATTTTTCTGTTTTTTTAGCTTGTGTTTTTAAGAATTCTTTTAATTTTTCAACAATTGGCAAGTTTCCATTATGAGCAACTGCTAATACATATTTATCTTTGTTAGAAATAACTGGTTGAAAATGACTAAATGGACTGCCAAATGTTGAATATCTGTTATGTCCAATTGCTAAACTTCCTGGAAGCTTTTCTAAAGATTCTTCAGTATGAACAGCCGCAACTAATCCTGGTCCTTTATGGGTTTTGAGGTTTTTCCCGTCAGATGCACTAATTCCGGTTGCTTCTTGTCCTCTATGTTGCAATGCCCAAAGTGCGGTACAAACAAGCCGTGCAGCAGGATGATCTTCTATATATACACCAACAACAGCACACTTTTCTTGTAGTTTATCTTCTGTAATTCTTTGCTTACTTGCCATTAACATGCAAAGCTGCTAACGGGCAGCTTTACAGCATAATAATATACTATACTCCCCTTTTGAGCAAGTCCTTGACGATATAATAAATTTTTCTTATACTAATAAGTAATCAAGAGTGACGGAGAGAGATTTGGCTCTATGACCCGTCCGGCAACCGATTTGAAAAGAACACGGTGCCCAACCCAACCCATTGTGGGAAGGATTAGCTCTGCTAAAGAGAAACAATTTTTTTGTATTCCTCCCTACGGGGAGGTTTTTTTATGGCTATACAAATTGATGTTCAGAGATATCAACCAAGACAAGTAGAACAGCCTTATGGACAACTTTTGGAAACTCAGGATTTTCCAAGATCAGATCCATGGAGTTGGAAAATGAGACAAGTATTAGCAGAAAGGGCAACAGTTTTTTCTGGAAAACCATTAATAGAGGGAGGAATTGGTGATGCAAGAAATGAGCTGGAAATATATGATGCACTTCATGGTGTAGGGTTTTCGAGACCAACAAGCATTATAGGAATAGATATTGAGACCTGGAGATTAGATTTTGCAGCTCATAATCTTGAACAAACAGATATGCCATATGAACTAATATATGGGGGAGCATATCAATGGCTTGCTCAACTTCCAGAAAAACAAATAATTGAAGGTAATGCAATTTTTTGTTTACCACAAGCTCCCCTCTTAATTGGAGAATCAGTTGCGGATGGGTATGATGCAAGATATATTCCTGATTATGCCCATCCATGGGATACGTATGGGTTAGGGCTAAATTTTGCTGTATTAACTGAATTAGGAAAACGAGCTACAACAGACTTTACAGCTTTTACTATGCTAAATACAAGAATACCTGAGGAAGCTTTAGACGCAATGGTTGCTGCCGCAGGTTGGAGAATTGTTGCAAAACATAGTACAGAACCTCTACCAGTGCAGCAGGACCCGGATACAGATATTACCTATACCATCCAACATGATGATGGTCAAAGATTTTATGAACTAACAAAAAGTGGAACATACGAAGCAATTTCAGCACTAGAAGCAGAAAAAAGAAGAAAAGCTTGTCTTGTTTCAGGAGGTGGAAGAGCAGAATTAAATGTTTACCATCATTTAATAGTCTATGAGTTACAACCAGCAAAAATAGTAAATTAATATGAAAAAAATAAATATTTTAAAAAAACGACTAAAAAATAAAGAAAGAATTTTGTTAAATGGTGGAACAGGAACAGAAATTTTAAACCGAGGATATAAAACCACTCTCCCACTTTGGTCAGCTGAGATATTATTAACAAATCCAGAAGTTGTACAGCAAATTCACGAAGATTACATAAAAGCAGGAGCCGAAATAATAGTTACTGATACATTTAGAACAACAGCACGATCTTTTGCTAAGAAAAATCTTTCTTCTCAAAAAGCAACAAAAATTACAAAACTGGCTGTAAAATTAGCAAAAAATGCAATAAAAAAAGTAAACCCCAATTTCTCAGTTTTTGTTGCAGGTTCTGTTGCTCCTTTGGAAGATTGTTATTCACCAAATCTAACACCAACAGAAAAGCAACTTAAGAAAGAGCATTTTACATATATTAACGATTTAAAAAATGGTGGTGTTGATTTTATTTTAATAGAAACACAAATTACTTTATCAGAAATTAAAGCAGCATTAGATGCTGCAAGAAAATTAAAAATTCCTGCAGCAGTTACACTCTGTATTGATGAAAACTTTCAACTTTTAGGTGGAGACTCTTTAGAAAAGGTGATAAAAGAAGTTGAAAAATATAATCCTCTTTTTATTGGAGTAAATTGTATAAGTCAAAACTTGGCAACAAAATCTGTTAAAAAAATTAAAAGCATCACTGCTCTCCCCATTTGTGCATATGCTCAAGGAGACGGAGAACCAGAAAATAACCAAGGATGGAAATTCACTAAAAAAGACAAGATTAAAAATTATGTTAAAAATACAAAACTATGGATTCAAGAAGGAGTACAAATAATTGGTGGGTGTTGTGGAACAACTCCAGAATATATTAAAGCAATTAGTAAATATGTAAAAAAATAATATGTTTAGAACTTACTTAACAGCTATTGGACTTGAAAAAATAATTTCCGAAATTGATAAAACAAAATTAAATAATTTTGTAAAAAAAGCATTTTCTCAAATACACAAGGAATTTACTTGTGAAGAAATAATGGAGTTATATACCTATTTTATTCCTAAGTTAACACCTGATGGTTCTTGCAGTATTACTGAAGAATTACAAGGACTTCCATATAATTTGGCAGAAACTTTTGGACTTTCTTATGATTGCAAGACACTACAAACACATTCGCAAACTGTGAGACTTTGGCATTTAAAAAATATTGTTAGAAATCTTTATAAACAGACACAAGTTGACTGGTTAGGAATTTATAGAAAAACAAAGAATAAAAAAGGACAAGAAATTTTACTTAAAGAAAGTTATATTGGAAGTCCAAGCAGACCGGAATTTCCATTAACAAAAAATTTTGCAAGACATAGTAATAATTCTACTGTTGGTTTAACTGGAAAAGCCATTATTGTTGAAAATGTTACAACATATGCTGGTCCCTATTATAAATGTGATGGAAAAGTACGAAGTGAATTTTGTTTGCCAATAATTAATACTGACAATCAAATTATTGGGATTATTGATGCAGAAAGTTTTAAGGAAAACTATTTTACAAATAAACTGTTATTGCAGATTGCAAAAGTTGCTTTTGAATTAGGAAAAATTAATTTAGGAGTATAAATTACTTTACCAATTTTTCCCATGGAAATTCTTCTCTTCCAAAATGTCCATACGCTGCGGTAGGCAAATAAATTGGTCTTGTTAATTTTAAGCCTTTTAATATACCAGAAACAGAAGTATTTAAAATTTTACTCGCAAAATTATTAATTGCCCGTTTACTTACTTTCTCTGTTCCAAAAGTTTCTACTTCCTGCATTAATGGTTTTGTGGCACCAATAAAATAAGCAAGTCTTACTTCGGCTGTTTTTGCCAAGCCTTGTGCAACAATATTTTTAGCTATATATCGAGCAGCATACGCCCCACTTCTATCTACTTTCGTTGGATCTTTTCCTGAGAAAGCTCCTCCTCCTACTCTTGCAAAACCTCCATAAGTATCTACAACAATTTTTCTACCAGTTAATCCAGAATCTGCAGATGGACCACCGTTATGCCAAACTCCGGTTCCATTAACTATTACGTCTTTTTTTGAAATTTTAAAACCATATTTTTCAAGTACAGGAGTAATCACTTCTCTATATAAATCGTTTTTTACTTCTTCTAATGTTTTATCTTCTCTATGTGGAACGGCAACAACAACACTTGTAACTTTATATGGCCTGTTATTTTTATATTCAACTGTTACCTGACTTTTCCCATCTGGTCTTAAATAATCTAAAACTTTTGATTCCCGTACTTCATCAATTTTTTTTGTTAATTCGTGCGCAAGAGTAATTGGAAGAGGCATAAATTGAGGAGTTTGGGAGCAAGCAAACCCAAACATCATTCCTTGGTCTCCTGCTCCTTTTTGATCTACTCCCACCTTAATTTCTTGAGATTGTTCATGCACATATAAAGATATTGGAGATTTGTAAGAAAATCCGGATTTTGTGTCTGTATATCCAAGTTTTTTTATTTGATCACGGGCAATTTGTTCGTAATTTATTTTTGCATTTGCAGTCACTTCCCCAGCCAAAGTAATGTGACCATGAGCAGCCATGGTTTCCACAGCAACATGGCCAAAAGGATCTTGTGCTAAAACAGCATCAACAACTGCATCGCTAATTTGGTCACAAATTTTGTCAGGATGTCCTGCGCAAACCGATTCTGATGTAAAGGTATAAATTTTTGCCATAAAAATAAAAAAACTCTTCGGTAAGGAAGAGTTTTATAAGCCATTATCTTCCTTCTACTAGATTTGGCACCGTGCTTCTGGTTGCCGGCAGGTCATAAGGCTAGTCCCTCACTGCACTCTTGATAATTACTATACATTACTAAATGACAAGCATTTTGTCAATGATTTTATTTACATTTTGAGTACATTTTTACCACTTCACAACTGATTATTTGCCTGCTATATTTTTTTTATGACCAAATCGCAACAATATTTTCAAGACATGCTGGAATATAACAAAAAAATATTTGATGAATTTAAAAAGCTCCACGAAAAATATGAAAATGCTCCAGAAAAATTTCAAGATGAATTTAATGAAAAAGGAGAAGAAATATTACGCATTATTAGAAAATATGAGAACCTTCTTTGCTCTTCTTCTGAAAATAGTGGTTTTGGCAAATATTCTTCAAATCTGGCAGATAAATTCTGGGAACAAATAAGAAAATATTTTCCTAAAATAGATTTTATTGGTGTAAAATAGTTTAATAATTTTTTCGGGCTCTTAGAATAAGTAAACTCGCAATTATAGCTCCAAGAAGAAAAATACCTGCAATAAGAT
>JAKAEF010000083.1 GCA_021820025.1 bacterium
TGTTACCTCTAGCTGAGTGGGATAAAATTCCAACTGAGGAAAAAGTATTGCGAGAAGAAGTTGATGAAGAAGATATTGCAAAAGTAGTAAGCAAATGGACAGGAATTCCAGTTACGAGAATGTTATCATCAGAAGCAGAACGTTTGGCAAATTTGGAAGAAGAATTAAAACAAAGGGTTATTGGTCAAGATGATGCATTAACAGTTTTAGCCAGAGCAATTAGAAGGAGCAGAGCAGGGCTTTCTGCAAAAAATAAACCGATAGGTAGCTTTTTATTTTTAGGTCCAACAGGGGTAGGAAAAACAGAAACTGCAAAAGCATTGGCATCAATTTTATTTAGTGATGAACATGCAATAACCCGAATTGATATGAGTGAATATCAAGAATCTCATACTGTTGCAAGATTAATTGGTGCACCTCCAGGGTATGTTGGTTTTGAAGAAGGCGGACAGTTAACAGAGACAGTTAGACGAAAACCATATTCTGTCGTGTTGTTTGATGAAGTAGAAAAAGCACACCCGCAAGTATTTAATATTTTCTTACAAATTTTTGATGAAGGACGATTAACAGATAGTAAAGGAGTAGTTGTTGATTTTAAAAATACCATTATTATTATGACCAGTAATTTAGGAAGTGACATAATTCAAGAACATAAAGGGAAAAAAGAAGAGTTAACAAAAAAGATGTGGGATATATTACATAAATCATTTAAACCAGAATTATTAAATCGTTTTGATAGTGTGGTTATTTACAATTCTTTAACTGCAAAAGACATTTTACAAATTGCAAAACTGCAATTAAAAGAAGTTCAAGAAAGGTTACGAGAAAATAATATACAATTAGAAATTTCAGAAGAATTAGCATTTTATTTTGCAGAAAACGGATTTGATCCAATTTTTGGAGCACGACCATTAAAGCGATTAATAGAAGAAAAATTAGTTGACGAAATTGCACTGCAAATTATAGAAAATAGAATTAAACCAGGAGATAAAATTACTCCCAAAGTGAAAGAGGGGAAAATAATTCTCTAAATTTTTTAGATTTTCGCAATGGCTGCACATGAGGAATAACAATTGCAAGTCCGATTATTACTCCACCAATTATCTCTGAAACAGTTAAGTATTCATGCAAAAATATAGTTGCAAAAAAAGGTGCAAAGAAAAGTTCTAAAGAAATAACAATTGTTCCTAAATTTAAATCAAAATTTTGAAACCCAACCAATGTTAAATAGGTAAATAGTAAAAATTGAAATCCAGAAAATAGTGCAACTAATTCTGCTAAGAAAGACATGTGAGGGAATAGAGATTGATGAGAAAAAACTACAGGAATACCTGCCATGAAAACTCCCCCTAATAAAGGCATAGCAATAAGAATTCTTTTGTCTACACGAGGGCTTAAATGTTTACGTAAAGAATTTGTTATAGGGTCCAAAATACCGCAAATAATTGCGCACAAAAAGCCAAAATTTAAAATTCCTTTAGACAATGGGAAGGTGAAAATAATTAATCCAATAATTGCTAATAATAATCCAGCAATCTTAAGCTTTGTGATTTTTTCGTTAAATAAAAAATGTCCAATAAATAAAGAAAAAATAATTGAAGCAATATAAAATCCAAAAGTTGCATCAGCAATCTTTGTATAAATAATTGATAACGTAAAGAAAAAAACAACACTTGGAAACAAAATGCTATATGCAATGAGGGGAACGAAAGATATTTTTTTAAAATTTATTTTTCCTCTTACAAAAAATAAAAAAACTACTATTGCAAATACGAATCCCCAGAAATGTCGTATATACATTTGTTGGAAAACAGTAATTTCTTGGTTTAATACTCGAATAAAAATACCGCCAATTCCATAAAGTATTGCTGTTATAAAAAGTGCAGAGAATCCTTTAAGTTTATTCATTTTTTAAGTATATAGGAAAATGATTAATTTTGATATTCAAAACAGATAGTGTTATCATACCCCCGCTATGCCAACTTCGCCAGAAGTCGCTGGTCAGCAACGACGTGCCAAGTCAGGATTTGTTGTTCCTGCAACCTTAAAGGAATTAGGGAGTATTGTTAGGTGGGGAATTCCAGCAGTAAGAGAAAAATTTTTTGTTCGTGAAGATAAAAATCCAGAAGATCGGAAAGACAAAATTGATAGAGGAGTAGAGGCGCTTGGAATTTTTCATGATAATTTGCACAATCTCATAGGGAATTCAGAAGAATCAGATGCACAAGAACGATATGAAGCGATTTTTGGAACACCAGAAGCCCAAGAAAGAGCAAGAGAAAAACATGGGACTGCTTGTTGGGACGTTGATTTTCTGGGAAAAGGATTTAATGCATTTGCTCTTCGTTTTACTACTCCAACTGGGATATGGGTTATAAAAGTAGGATATTTACATTCTCCTAATCCTCTATTTTTTATTCCTCCATCAGACCCTACACATAGTGGCGAAATGAGACAAAATATTGAGCATATAGATAATGCTGCAAAAAAATTTGGTGTTGCAAATTTTGTTCCTCATCCACAAGAAGTAGCATATTTGTCATTACCTCAATATGAAGGACAGGCAGTAACGGTTCAAGTAATGCCGTTTGTAGAACAGTTAACAAAAAAAGAATTAAAAGATGCATTACAAGATGATGCAACAGCACAGCATTTACTAGAAGAAATGGAGGCAGTTGGGCAAATAAGGCATCATTTACAAGAAGAACATGGTTCAGAATTCGATTTAACAGGAGAAGGAAATTTAGCAGTAGTTTGGAAATATGCATCTGATGGAACAAGGTACCCTGGTTTACAAATAATTGATATTGGGCTTCGCATATACGGCCTAAATACTCCAATAACAGATAATTTTTTTGATATAACAGGATTTTTACAAGGGTTTATGCTTAGAAGAAAAATTCGAAGAAAAAAACTTCGAGGGATTGTTGAAGATTTTGCAACAGAATTTGGTATTATTAGACAGGGAAGAGATAAAAGAACAGATATTCGGTTAGAAGTAATCAGTGAACAAATTTTAGAAGCATTTATGTGGGGAGCAGCAAGAAGAGGAAGATTACAAAAAGACGATCCTCCTCAAGCAGCTTGAGAAATAGCTAAATCAACCAATCCATTTTGATTAAATACCACTCCTTCAGTTTGCAATTTTTCTCTTTGTACATCTTCTCCTCCAAATGCATATCCAGGAGTTAATTTCCCGTTAGAAAAAACAACTCTATGACATGGAATATTTTGTGAATCAGGATTTACATGCAATGCAAAGCCAACAACTCGTGGCGTTGCAACATTTGCCAAAATTGATACTTGTTTGTATGTCATTACTTTTCCTTGGGGAATTTTTTTAACAATTTCGTAAATTCTTTGGAAAGAATTATTCTTCATATGTTTATATTATACAAAATTCTAATCATTTTTTTGGAAAATAAGGAGACTTTGTTTTCCAAAAAAAGACCATAGTAATGGAAATAATAAATATAATCTTACAGATAATAAAATAAAAAATTGATTTTTATTGTAAGAATCTTGAGTTGTATATGGTAAAAATTTAAGTACAGAAAATATTTTTTTAAAACCAAAAAGAGAGAATAATTCTTCCAGTGCTCTATCATCAATTGGCGTAATATGATCAAAAAATCTCCAATAGTCTTTTGCACAAAATCTAATATTTGGCTGCAAAATAATTACTTGTCCATTTTTTTTAAGAATTCTTTTGCATTCTTTTACTACTAATATGCTTTCTTGTTTTGTTATATGTTCAAAAAAATTGCTAATAAAAATTTTATCTACAGAGTTTTTTTGTAAAGGAATTTTTGTTGCAGATGCATGCAAAAATGTAATATTTTTGTGTAAAAATTTCTTTGCATCTTTATTTATGTCTAATGCATATTTTTTATTACATGAAATATTATTAATAAATTCTCCATATCCACATGGAAGATCTAATACATTATCTGATTTTTTTATAAATTTTTGAAAATAATTTTTTGTTAAAACTTTCCAAATATTATTTCTAAGATTTTCATTATAAAATCTATTTTTATATAAAATGCTTTCTTGTCTCATCTTGGATAGCATTATACATAATTAAAACAAACAAAGAAATTATTTTAAAATGGGTGTTTAAATATTTTATTCTTTGTTGTAATATAGAGTGAATGGATGACTTATTAGAAAAAGCGAAGTTGGTTAGAAAGTGGTGCATGGTTTCAACTACAGAAGCTGGAAGCGGTCATCCTACATCCTCAATGTCTGCAGCAGATGTAATGACAGTGTTGTTTGATAAATATTTTACTTATGATTTAAAAAATCCGCAAAACTTAGCAAATGATAGATTAATTTTTTCAAAAGGACATGCTTCTCCCTTATATTACACAATGTATGCATTATCTGGTGCATTTCCAATTGAAGAATTAAAAACACTTAGAAAAATTAACTCACGACTTGAAGGACATCCAACTCCTGAATTCCCATATACAGAAGCTGCAACGGGAAGTTTAGGTCAAGGATTATCAGTTGGTGCAGGATTAGCGTTGGCAATGCAAAGAGAAAAATCACTTGTACAAAAGCCATTTGTGTATGTGCTTTTAGGAGATGGAGAAATGGCAGAAGGACAAGTTTGGGAAGCGGCAAATTTTGCAAGTTATCATAAAATTTCTAATTTAATTGCAATTGTTGATGTCAACCGTTTAGGTCAATCTCAAGAAACCATGTTTGGACACCATACAGATGAATATGCAAATAGATTAACAGCTTTTGGTTGGGAAGTTGTCGTTATTGTTGGACATGATATGACACAAGTAACAGATGCATTTGAAAAAGCAACAAAAAATACTACCGGCAAACCATTTGCAATTGTAGCCAAAACAGAAAAAGGACATGGAGTATCTTTCTTAGCAAATGCAGACA
>JAKAEF010000084.1 GCA_021820025.1 bacterium
TACAAGTTTTTCATCATAAATTAGATGAATTTGGTATAAAAATTGTAGTTGATGAGGGAAAAGTATAAAAATAGTTGGAAACCCAATAAAATTTAATCAAATTATTAGCAACATAATTAATAATGCAATTGATGCATATGATTCACATAAAATGTATCCATCTAAAAATAAAAAAATTATTATACGCGTAAGAATTGTTGCAAAATATATACAAATAGAAATTCAAGATTTTGGTTGCGGGATACCAAAAGATATTCAAAAACAAATTTTTAAACCTCTTTTTACAACAAAAGGGGTAGAAAAAGGAACAGGAATTGGTTTGTACATAACTAAAGAAATAATTGAAAAAGATTTTTTTGGAAAAATTGCATTTATTTCAAAAGAAAATGATGGAACAACATTTACTATTAAAATCCCACAATTAGAACTATAATGTTTGAAAAAGAAATTAAAAAGGCGATAACATTTATTTCATTACAACAAAGGAAGAATGGTAGTTTTGATCATGAATCTGTTAGTAGTTCTTTAATAAATCCTAAATATGTCTATACTTCTACGTTTCCTAGCTCTCTTATAATTCTTGCACTACAAAATTATAAAGATGTACTAAAAGTTAATAAAATAATTACTAAGTCATCAGATTTTCTTAAATCCCAAGCAAGTGAAAATTATTCATTTAATTATTGGAATAGAAACTCAAATAATTATAAAAAAATGCCCTATCCAGATGATTTGGATGATACGGCACTTGCACTCTCAGCACTTTTTATTGCAAATCCAAAGAATATTTCAGGAAAAATGTTGGCAAAAATAGTTTCTTTATTAACACTTGTTGAGTCTCGAGTTGGAGGGCCATACAAAACATGGCTGGTTTCAAAAGATGCTCCAAAACAATGGCAAGATGTAGATATCGCTGTTAATGCAAACATTGCTTATTTTTTACATTTACAGGATATTTCATTACCTAAATTAGATACTTTTTTAGATAAAAAAATTAAAAATAATATGCTTTTGTCTTTGTATTATCCAAATGAATATCCAGTTATCTATTTTATTTCTCGTTTTTATAATGGGAGATATAAAAATACACTTATTAAAAAATTACTATCCTTGCAAAAAAATAGTTATTGGGAAAATCCTTTATATACATCATTGGCTATCTCATCACTTATAAATTTAGAATATTCGGGTTCGCAACTTTTGCCTGCAATTGAATATCTAGTAAAGCAGATAAAATCAAGTTCTTGGGAAGCATTCCCATTTTATGTAGATCCGGCAATTGATAATATAAAATATTTTGCTCAATCAAAAACATTAACAACAGCATTATGTGTTGAAGCTTTACAAAAGTTTAATATAATTCAATATAAAACAAAAAAAAATGTTTCATTAAAAAGAGAAGATAAAATTCATAAAAAAATTCTTTTTACAATAGAAAAAAAATTAAAAAACATCGATAAAAATATTTTTGCTTCATATTTAGAAATAAAAAAAAGAATCTTTTTTGATTCCCAAAAACAAGTAAGTCTTTTGCCTTATTATTTTTATGCCTCATTAAAGAAAAAATATAAACAAAATATTTCTCAAAAAATTCTAATTTATTTAGGACAAGCCAATACATATGGATGGGTAGCTTACACTATTTATGATGATTTTCTAGACAATGATGCAAATCCAAAATTTTTATCTCTTGCAAATATTTCTTTAAGAGTTTTGACGCAGATTTATATGGACTTATTTAAGGGCAATTCTAAATTTACTTTATTTTATTTTGAAACAATGGATATTATAGATAAAGCAAATTTATGGGAAATTTTGCATGCACGAGTTCCGCTTTCCAAGGTAATGGAAAGAAAAATTCCCACATTTAATTCCCTAAATCAATTAGCAGAAAAATCACTTGGTCATATCCTTTCCCCTATGGCACTAATGGCATTAGGAAAAGTTCCAAAAAAGCAACAAACATATTTTGTAGAATTTTTTATTCATTATCTCATTGCAAGACAATTAAATGATGATGCTCACGATTGGGAAAACGATTTGAAAAACGGCCAAGTTAATGCTGTCGGCTCATTAGTAATAAAATATGCAGTAAAAAAACATATTTCCCTTGTTAATTCAAAAGCATTGCAAAACGTCTTTTGGACAAAAATAGTTCTTTCTATCCATAAAAAGGTGCATGTACATATAAAAATGGGAAAATTCTACTTAGAGAAATGCAGCTTTTTAGAGAAAAATGACTTCTTTAGCGTGCTAATTGATAGTTATTTAAAGGCTATGGAACAAGCTCTTGAAGAAAGGAAACAAGCTATGGAATTTCTTAAAACCTATCCACTTTCTAGAAGTTCTCAAAAAGATTTGTTATAATATAGCTGTAGCGGGATTAGTTGAGCGGTTCAACAACTGCTTTCCAAGCAGTAAAGACGGGTTCGACTCCCGTATCCCGCTCCAAGTATATTTTGTCATGTATGAGCTCCCATAGCTCAGCTGGATAGAGCACATCGGTTCTAACGATATGGTCGGGGGTTCGAGTCCCTCTGGGAGCGCAGAATCACTTTATTTTAGAAGCTGCACTATTAATTAGCTTTAAGACAATTTCAGGATGAGTATAGGGAATTGCATGAGTTACCTCTTTTGAAAGCTCTTCCACGTAAATATTGTTCTTTTTTTCTTGTTTTATAGTCTTTAATAATTTATCTGCTTCCACAACTTTATCATTTTTTGTATATCCAATAATAATAGGAATTGTTAAATTGAATAGTACTTTTTTTGCTCTTTTTGGAGCATTTATTGTTAGATCTTCTATCTCCTGCTGTAATCTTAAAGGATATGTTTTTAAAAATATTTTAGTTTCTTTTGAAGCCATGGAAAGAACTCCCAAAGCTAAATTAAGCATTGGCTTATGCCCTTTTGTTAATTCCTTTTTAATATGAGGAATGGTATTTTCTTTTACTTCTTTAACAAATAATTTTTGTAATATTTTGGGGTTTTGCGGATAGATACCAACAGGAGTAATTAAAACAACAGCAGCTGGCTTTTGCTTAAGTTGTTCTAACACGGCAATTGCTTTGGAAGCTCCTTTTGAATGAGCCACCAGAATAAATGGATCTTTTGCAGATTTTTGCAATAGATCCGCTATCTCTTTTGCTTCTTGTTCCAAAGAATTCTCTAAAAGAATATGAGGTGTTGTTGAAATGGCGACAGTAGAGAATCCATTTTTTGCTAAATAATTTCCCAAGTAATTAACTGCTTTACTTTTTGCATTTAAAGAAAATCCTGGAAGATATATTATCTGAGGATTATTTTTTGTTATTTCTGGTGTAAAAATTGCTTTGTATATTGTAATATGTTTTGTTAGCATACATAAATTATATCAAGTAATTATTTAGTATTCCTTCTTTGAGTTTTTACTTCTTGTCTCGCCTGTTGCATTCCATATAAAAATGCATATTTTGCTAATGCCCAATATTTAAAAGCGTATGTCCTGGAAGGATGAAATTCTACTTCTGCAATAGGTGGCAATTGTAGTTTCTCTCTTTGTCTATTTATAAGCACCAACAACATTTTTCTCTGTGCATAAAAATGTTTATAGAATCTATTAAAGTCATTTACTCTAAGCATATCTCTTAATTCTCGAAAATGAGCTCCTCCAATAATTCTTTTAACAGCCTCTGTTCCTGTAGCAACAGGTTTAAACCCAAAATTATCTGTTAAATCTCCCAATTGCGTAGAACCATAACTGGCTGCCCAAGAACTTCTATTAAAAAAATTCGCTGCAAAGTGAAATTCCTCTGAAGAGAAATGAGCAAATAAATTTGTTTCTAATTGTCTAATCATTTCTCTTTTTGTGTTTTCAGGAAGAGAAGCAATCTTCCTTGCGGATGTTCCCATAAATTTAGAGATTTTATGCAAATGTTTATTTTTTCTTTTGACTCGATAAGAATACCTTCTTTTTTTCCTTCTTTTGCTTATTTCTGCATAAGTTGCTATTCCAGTTGTTACTGGAATAAGTATTTCAAGCGCATGAATGATAAGTGATAATTGCTGTGCTTGTTGCTGCATTTGCTGCTCTTCTTTTTGCCAAGCAGTCTGCTCTGCTGATTGGTTATTCCCTTGATGAATATATTGTTCTGTCTGTCTGTCTGCAGGATTGACAGTAGCAGGAGTGTAATCATCGGGTGTGCTTGCTGTTAATACAAATGCATGGCCGTTTGCTGCTGTTAAAAAATTACCTTTACTGGAATCTACTGCTCCAGTGTTGAGTTTCCATCCTTGAGCAATTGTCATATGAGGCAATTCCTGTGACGAAGGAGTAATTGATGCAATTAACATAATTTTTAGTAAGTTAGAGTAACTGCAGTGAAAACCATTTGTTTGCATTCTTAAAAGACTTGAAAGAATTTGTTCTTTTGAAAGTCCTTGAAGCGACGGATCACTGATAGAATATGTAGTAAAGTTTTGTTCAAGGTAATTTGTAACAACAACATCAGGATTTTGACCTTCTAATACTTGTTGTTGTAAACCAAGTATTGTTTGATACATTTGAGGATCAACTTTTTTAAAGTCATTAAGGTTTACTGCAAATGTTTTAGGGTCTATTGCTGCGTGAGGGCCTTCGGTTGATTGAATAAGATTATAAGAAAGTGTTGCAGCTGTAGGATGCAATGCAAATCCTCCTGGAATTTCTATTGCTATAGTGCCATCTGTTAGTACAACTGCTTTAACAGGAATTTGTTTGCCATCTACCGTTGTAAGTGAAATGGAAGAAGCAGTTGTTTGAGCAAGCAATGGAATTTTCAATTTTGAAGATTGAATACCAGATAACAATATCGGAGCACTTACCGTTTGATATGGTGTATCTGCCGTTATTTGAGTTGGCTGCCATATATGATCAACAGAGGAT